>CALGEL010000087.1 GCA_937881855.1 uncultured Clostridia bacterium
AACTACTACGTCGAAATGGTTCGTTTTGATATAATCGTACAACTTCTTGGCATATAGCCTATTGGCACCATATACAAGCGACTGCCAAGTATCCATATTGCTGCTGACAAACCCGCCGAACTTATAGACAAACTCGAAGAGTGATCCGCGTGTAGAAAAGAGGTAGGCGTCGCCTACTCGCTGGGATAGTCCCTCGCTAACGAGTGCAAGTGTGTCTTGGATTTCGCAGGTGATACCTCGCCGTTGCATGGCAATTTGTAGGGCTTTGGCACAGGAGTTATGCCCCTCGCCCGTGTTGCAAGAAAGAATCAAAATTTTCATAGTTAAAGTTAGGTTTAGGTGCTTAGTTTGCTCGCTTGCAGACAAATTCCGTGCCAGATATTCTTTGGAGGAATATAGAATAGTCACTAGTCTTTTAGATACCCTTAGTATATCTTTGGTATAGAATTGGAGTTTACATCTCTAGCGCAAAGATAGCGCAAGGGTAGCGGATTAACTAAAAGCAAGCGGGAAGTGATCAATCGCTTCCCGCTTGTGGTGTTTTTAAGAAAAAAGTTTTCGCGTTAGGCTTTTGTATTCTCGATTACATAGATGATTCTATTTAATCCCCAAGCTAATACCTCTTTTTTAGTGGTATCACAACTTCTAAATTCAATCAAGCTATAACAGAACTTTGATATTCTTTACATGCTCTGCAATCTGTTTATTTATTTCTTGTTCTTTCATAAGTTTCATAAGTTTAAGTAGGTTGTTATTGTGTTTTGGATGTTTATATTTTTTTTAATCGCTTCTATATCATTTTTCAAAACATCTGCCATTTTATTGTACTTTGATAATTTTTCATCAGTTGCCCACTTACGATAGTAGAACGGATAATCACTATCGAATACGCAATATGTTTTAGGTTCAGGAATTTCACCTTTATTTCCTATTTTTCCTTTGATGGAAGTCTCCTCCAAGAGAAAGGTAAATGGTTGTATTATATCTGCAAACTTATTTTCCTGGCCCTTCTTTACAATAAAATTCTTCTATAAATTTTAACATCAGTATTTTCTCCTTCTTTTTGTATATACAACTCATCTTGTATATACATTTTAATTTATTGTTTTAGAAAACACCAATGTGCCGATTTGATACGGTTTGAATATATGTGTGAAAGTCGGTTGTGTTAGTTTTGATTTCTCGAATCCGTTAAGAACAACCGCACCATAAAAAAGAGAGATGTTTTTTGCATCTCTCTTTTTTATTTTTCAAGTACCTGCTGAACCTGCGGCCTCTTGTTTGCCATCCCCGAGCGGTTGCTCTTTATTGCCCTTTAATCAAAATAGCTCTTATAAGTTATTTTTAAGTTGCTTTCAGGGAAAAGATATGCATAAAGATCGACAAAATAATCGTCGGTCATACTGGCTATATAGTCAACGACCAACTGATTAGGCTCTGTTTCTTCGTATGGGATTGCTCTTTGATAGTGCGCCTTATTTACATAGGCGATATGGTGGGTAAATATCGGCGAAGTTTTGTTTTCGTTTACCAAATCGTCCAGCAGTTTTTCATACAGTTCACGCATCATCGGGCGGACGGTTTGATCCAATTCTTCTTTGACCTTGTCGTTTTTATAGATCAGATCATAGTTATCGGCCTTTGCTTTTTTGAGCGCTTCAAAATGCACCGTATCCATTTTGATATAAGGCTTACCATAGCTATTTTCAATGATATTGACGATGAGATTATTTATTATTTCGGCATTATAGGTGCCGATGGCGCAGTCTTCATACGAGTCTGTTTTTAGAATATCTGCTTTTTCAGCATCCTGACGATCTTTGCCGAGATATGCAATGATGTCCGAAATTCGCATTACGCAGCCTTCAAGGGTGGCGGGTGCTAATTTGCGGACATTTTTCTTATCTTTGTAGCAAGCCTCAATCTGCTCGTCAAACTCTTCAAAGTTTTCAAGTGCTTTGGGGTAATACTCTGATAGTTCCATCTCGCCATCGTGGGCGGCAATGCCATTAAGCGTTTGTAGTGAAATATTATAGGGGAAAATTTGATCCAGCACTCGCACCGAATGAATATTATGGCTAAAATGCCTGCCGGTGTGTTCATACAAAAGTTCGTCCAAAAAGGTTTCCCCTGCATGACCAAACGGGGTGTGCCCAATATCATGACCGAGAGCAATCGCTTCAATTAAATCCAAATTTAACCCCAAGGCTTTTCCAATGGTTCGGGCGATGCGGGACACCAACTGAACATGAAGACTACGCCGAGTAATATCGTCATTCTTATAGAACGAAAAAACCTGTGTTTTATCGGCATAACGATTATAATAGGGGCAATGGATAATCTTATCGATATCTCGAATAAAGGCGGTGCGAATGATATTGGCTTTATCCTTGCCATTGTCACGCCGAATTACATTCGATTCGTCAAATGCGGTATTTTCAATAGAACCGTTTTCTCTGTCATTCTTTATTCGTGCAGACATTTCATTTGATAATTTTTCATAATTCAGCACTCTATCATCTCCCCATATTAAATTCGCTGTAAATTAACGTTACAATTAAAAGGATATGCAAAATCAACATCAGCGGCAGACCGATGCGGAATTTATTATGCAGCGTTTTATGGCGAAACACCTTCATTCCCAAAAGCGCACCGACCGAGCCGAAAAGAAGAGCGCACCAAAGCAAGGTCTTTTCGGGGATGCGCCAAAGCCCTTTCTTTGCTTTATATTTATCGATGCCGAATAAAAGAAAAACGACACCATTCCAAATTAAGACTGCATAAAATACTTCCATATCTTCACCCTATAAAAAATCGGCATTCCACAAAGAATGCCGATTTTTGATGTCCCAAAGGATTAGAACTCTTTTTTCAGTTCGACACCGTTGGCATCGGTATGCAAAGAGCCGGTCAACAGGCGGATGAAATCGATCAAAGCCCAAATGCCGCCGCCGACACCGGTACATACAGTCAGAACGATCTTAATAATACCATACTTGGTATATCCCAGATAGAAATCATGAATACCAATGCTTCCCAAGAAGAATGCCAACAAAACAGCGACCAACTTGGATTTTTCGTCGCCATTTGCAACGCTTGCCGCTTGAACGGCAGCACCGCACTTAACGCAAATGGCTGCACCGGGATTGATTTCGCTGCCGCAGTTTGCACAGAAACGATTACCGTTTCCTTTGGCAAAGCCACAATTCATGCAGGCAACTGCATTCTCATTGAGTTCATTTCCACAATTTTTGCAATACATAGTTTTCACCTCATAAAATAATAATTTTGATCAACCAATTTATGGATGCAACAATGGCAATCAAACCTAATAAATATTTATGCACCTTATGCTTAAAATCGCAAAACAGATATAAGAAAACATAGGGCATAAAGAAGATAACAACATTATATTTCAGCGCCTGAAGAAAGTCAAAGCGCAACACAGAAAAAAGAGCGCGTGTCATTCCGCATCCGGGGCAAGGTATCCCAAACAAACGAAGAAATACACAAGAAATTCCATAATAATTCATTAAAGCATATGCAACAGAAAAATAAACAATCAGTAAAAGCAACAACCATATTTTTTTGTTCTTAAATATTCCCATATCCATCACTTTAAATAAATTATCGTTTATTGTCAATATTATAACATAACAACAGCCTATCTGCAATACATTTTGAGAAAATATATGGTGTTGTGTTCTGCGGCTATAAACACCAAAAATAAAAGCACTTCCGAAGAAGTGCTTTTATTTTTGGTGGGCCATCGGGGACTCGAACCCAGGACCAACCGGTTATGAGCCGGTAGCTCTAACCAACTGAGCTAATGGCCCGCATTTGCGGCTTGACTATTTTAACACAGCCCAATGCAAATGTCAAGAAATCTTCATCAAACCGCAATTTTAAACTGTAAAGTAAAAAACCATTACATTAGAATAAGCCAGTAATGACGCCATTTTCGTCCACATCGATCCGCTCTGCCGCAGGGCGCTTGGGCAGGCCGGGCATGGTCATAATATCGCCGGTCAGCGCGACGATAAAGCCGGCGCCTGCGGAGATTTTGACATTACGGACGGTGACAATAAAGCCCTCGGGCGCACCCAACTTAGTGGGATCGTCGGAGAAGCTATACTGGGTCTTTGCCATACAGACAGGCAGATTGCCATAACCCAGCTCGGTCAGGCGGTCGATCTGCTTTTGAACGGCGGGAAGAATGTTTACACCGTCGCCGCCGTAGACCTTTTTGACGATGGCTTCAATCTTTTCGGGGATGGTGGTGTCGTCTTCATAGCTGAAGGTAAAATCACCCTTTTCTTCTTCGCAAAGGCGAACCACTTCACGCGCCAGCGCTTCGCCGCCCTTGCCGCCATCTGCCCAGACAGTGGAAAGGATCACATTTACGCCCAATTCCTTGCATTTTTCGATCAGAAAATTGATTTCCGCATCGGTATCGGTGGGGAAACGATTGACCGCGACCACACAAGGAAGCTTATACACATTTTTGATATTCGATACATGGCGCAAAAGGTTAGGAACACCGCGTTCCAAAGCCGCCAAATCTTCATTATTCAGTTCGGTTTTCGCCAAGCCGCCATGCATCTTTAATGCACGAATGGTGGCAACCATAACAACCGCATCGGGAGTAAGCCCTGCCATACGGCATTTGATATCCAAGAACTTTTCAGCGCCCAGATCTGCGCCAAAGCCTGCTTCGGTAATCGCATAGTCGCCCATCTTCATTGCCATCTTGGTGGCAATAACGGAGTTACAACCATGAGCAATATTAGCAAAGGGGCCGCCATGAACAAAGGCGGGAGTCCCTTCCAAGGTCTGCACCAAGTTCGGCTTAATCGCATCCTTCAAAAGAGCCGCCATTGCGCCTTGGGCATTCAACTGACCGCAGGTGACGGGTTGATCATCGTAGGTATAGCCGACGATGATGCGGGAAAGACGCTCTTTCAGATCCAAAATGCCGGAAGAAAGGCAGAGGACTGCCATAATCTCGCTGGCAACGGTGATATCAAAGCCATCCTCTCTGGGAACACCCTGCATCCGACCACCCAGACCGTCGATAACGTTCCGCAGTTGGCGATCGTTCATATCTACACAGCGTTTCCAGGTGATCTTCTTAACATCAATACCCAACTCATTGCCCTGCTGAATATGGTTATCCAGCATGGCGGCGAGCAGGTTATTGGCCGCGCCGATGGCATGGAAATCGCCGGTGAAATGGAGATTGATATCCTCCATCGGAACTACCTGCGCATAACCGCCGCCTGCGGCGCCGCCCTTGATGCCAAAAACAGGACCCAAGGAAGGCTCCCGCAGAGCAACGGTAACATCTTTACCGATGCGGCGCAGACCATCGGCAAGACCAATCGTTGTTGTGGTCTTGCCTTCACCTGCGGGGGTGGGAGTAATTGCAGTAACCAAAATCAATTTGCCATCGGCTCTCCCCTCTTCATTGAGAAGAGAGAGATCGATCTTGGCTTTGTATTTACCATAGTGCTCCAAATAGCTTTCGTCCACATGAGCAGTTTTTGCAATTTCGGAGATGGGTTTCATTTGACATTGCTGAGCAATTTCAATATCAGTTAAATATGCCATAATTCAAATACTCCTTATTTTTTGAAATATTCAACCGCAGAACGGAACATCTGCATATCATATTCGCCGATCACGTTCTTATAAAGATTCTTGCCGATACGCTCGGAATGGCCCATCTTACCGAAGACACGGCCATCGGGAGAGGTGATACCTTCGATCGCAAAGCAGGAATCATTGGGGTTAAAGAGAATATCGCTGGTGGCGTTGCCGTCAAAATCGACGTATTGGGTGGCGATCTGACCATTGGCGGCCAGCTGGCGAATCAACTCTTCATCGGCAAGGAAACGACCTTCGCCATGGGAAATAGGCACAGTATATACATCGCCCACACTGGTTGCCGCCAACCAAGGAGATTTATTGGAGGCAATACGGGTACGCACCAAGCGGGATTGATGGCGGGCAATGGTATTAAAGGTCAAGGTCGGGCAATGCTCATCGGTATCGATAATCTTACCATAAGGCACCAAGCCCAATTTGATCAATGCTTGGAAGCCGTTGCAGATACCCAACATCAAGCCATCGCGGTTTTCCAGCAGGTCGGTAACACCTTCACGAATGGCGGCGTTACGGAAGAATGCGGTAATAAACTTACCGGATCCATCGGGTTCGTCACCGCCCGAGAAACCGCCGGGGACAAAGATCATTTGCGCTGTTTTAAGTTCATCGGCAAACTGCTCGATACTGCGAGAAATACCTTCGGCAGAGCGGTTATTGATGACCAAAATCTTAGCGTCCGCACCTGCATCCCGCATCGCTCTTGCGCTATCAAATTCGCAGTTAGTGCCGGGGAATACAGGGATCAAAACCTTGGGAGATGCCACTTTAATGGCGGGAGCAACACGCTCTTTGGTTTCATAGGAGAAGGTTTCCATCGGTTGCTCACTATGGGTAATGTTGCAACTGTAAACACTCTCTAACTTATCTTCATAGATCTTTTGCAGTTCTTTCAGGCAAACCTTGGCATCGCCCTGAGCGAAGATGCTATCATCGGTAATGGTACCGATCAAGATGCCATCCAATTCTTCGGCGCTTTCGACCAAGAACCCGCCATAGCAATAGCCAAAAATGGCATCCATCGAAAGATCCTTTTCAAAGGCAAAGCCCAAGCCTTCGCCAAAGCCCATCTTCATAACCGCTTCGGCAATACCACCCAAGCCCAAAGTATATGCAGTAACCGCCTTTTTACTCTGCAACAGGTTATAAACCTGATCGTAGACTGCCATCAGAGAATCTGTTTCGGGCAGGTGATCTTTATTATATTCGGGCTTAATCAAATAGACCTTATCGCCCGCTTTCTTAAAGTAGTTGGGAACAATCTCATCAGTCTTGCCGGTGGTGACCGCAAAGGAGACCAAGGTGGGCGGAACATCCAATTTTTCGAAGGTACCGCTCATGGAGTCCTTACCGCCGATGGCGGCAATACCCAGATCTTTTTGGGCTTCAAAAGCGCCCAACAGCGCCGCCAAAGGCTTACCCCAACGCTTGGGATCCTTGCCGGGACGCTCAAAATATTCTTGGAAGGTAAGATATACATCTTCAAACTTGGCGCCGGTAGCGATCAATTTAGAGACCGACTCGACCACCGCCAAATAAGCGCCATGATAGGGGCTCTTTTCGGCAACAAAGGGATTATAACCCCACGCCATCAACGAGACATCGTCGGTATGCTTTTCTTCCATTGAGATCAGCTGAACCATTGCTTGAACGGGTGTTTGCTGATGCTTACCGCCGAAGGGCATCAAGACACCACCTGCACCGATGGTGGAATCGAACCGCTCCGAAAGACCACGCTTGGAGCAGACATTCAAATCCCCTGCCAAAGCCTTCAATTCTTCTGCAAAATCCGAGCCGACCTGCTTTTTATAGCAAGCGGGAGCGGCGGGAGCAATATCAATATGCTTTTCAGCACCATTGGAATTCAAGAATTCGCGGCTGATATCGACAATGACCTTACCGTTCCATTCCATTACCAAGCGAGGCTCTGCCTGCACCTTGGCAACAACGGTGGCTTCCAGATTTTCCTGATCGGCCAGAGCGATAAAACGATCCACGTTTTCGGGCTCGACCACAACAGCCATACGCTCTTGGGATTCGCTGATGGCAAGTTCGGTACCGTCCAAACCGTCATATTTCTTGGGGACTGCGTTCAAATCGATATGCAGACCGTCTGCCAATTCGCCGATGGCGACCGAGACACCGCCTGCGCCAAAGTCGTTGCAACGCTTGATCATTCGGCAGGCTTCATAGTTACGGAACAACCGCTGCAATTTACGCTCTTCGGGGGCATTACCCTTTTGAACTTCTGCGCCGCAGTTTTCCAAAGATTTCAAGGTATGAGATTTGGAAGAGCCGGTAGCACCGCCGCAACCATCACGGCCGGTTCTGCCGCCCAACAAAATCACCACATCACCGGGAGCGGGGCACTCGCGGCGTACATTTTCCGCAGGAGCGGCACCAACCACCGCGCCGATCTCCATTCTCTTGGCGGCATAGCCATCATGGTACAGTTCGTCGACAATACCGGTAGCCAGACCGATCTGGTTACCATAAGAAGAATAACCTGCCGCCGCAGTGGTGACAATCTTCCGCTGGGGCAGTTTGCCTTCCATAGTTTCATTGATCGGTTTCAAGGGATCTGCCGCGCCGGTAACACGCATCGCACCATAGACATAAGATCTGCCCGAAAGGGGATCGCGTATCGCACCACCAATGCAGGTGGCGGCGCCGCCAAAGGGTTCAATTTCGGTGGGATGGTTATGGGTTTCATTTTTAAAGAGCAGCAACCAGGGTTCCTTTACCCCATCGGCTTCTACTTCGATCTTAACGGTGCAAGCATTGATCTCTTCCGATTCGTCCAATTTTTCCAGCTTGCCGATCTTTTTGAGATACTTGGCTGCTAAGGTCCCGATATCCATCAAATTGATGGGCTTGGTACGACCCAATTCCTTGCGGGTCGCCACATAATCATCATATGCCTTTTGAAGCAGTTCATCTTCAAAGGTAACATTATCAATGGTGGTCAAGAAGGTGGTATGGCGGCAATGATCCGACCAATAGGTATCGATCATCCGAATTTCGGTGATGGTGGGATCTCTGCCTTCCTTGCGGAAATAGGCTTGGCAGAACGCAATGTCATCGCAATCCATTGCCAATCCATATTGGCTGACAAAATCGGCAAGACCCTTTTCATCCAGGTCTAAAAAGCCATCAAGGGTGGCGACAGTTTCGGGAATGGCATAGTCCGCCTTCAAGGTTTCGGGCATATCCAACGATGCTTCGCGGCTTTCGACAGGATTGATGACGCTCTTTTTAATGGTCTCAAACTCTTCGGCAGTCAAATCACCGTAAAGTAAATATACTTTCGCCGTTTTAACGGTGGGACGCTCGCCCTGAGAAATAATTTGGATACATTGGGCGGCAGAATCCGCACGCTGATCAAACTGACCGGGCAGGGGTTCTACTGCAAATACCTTTGCTCCATCCATCTCGATAGAAGCGGTGGCAATATCCAGCTGGGGTTCGGAAAATACGGTCCCTACCGCATAATCGAACAGTTCTTTTTCAATATTTTCAACATCATAGCGGTTGATGACACGCACCTTTTCCAGAGATTTGATCTGCAAAATATGGCGCACTTCATAGCGCAGGTCCCGCGCTTCATTGGCAAGCTCCGGCTTCTTTTCAACAAAAATACGATAAACCATTAGTTCTCCTTTCCGGCTTTCAATGCTTTCTGACCAATATCGCGGCGATAGAAGGCATTATCAAAATGAACACTTTTTACCTTGGTATAGGCCGCGGCAATCGCGGCTTCCAACGAGTCCGCTGTGGCGGTGACACCAAGGACACGACCGCCTGCGGTGAGCAGGTCTTCCCCATCCAATTTGGCTCCTGCCACAAAGACATCATCCTTCACATCTGCGGGGATAGTCAGTTTATGGCCGGTGGTATATTTTCCGGGATAGCCTTCCGATGCCATTACCACGCAACAAGCGTGGCGATTGCTAAATTTCACTTCGGTATCCGCCAAGGTACCATTGGTGGTCGCTTGCATAATAGTAAGCAGATCGCTTTCCAGCAGGGGCAACACCACCTGCGTTTCGGGATCACCGAAACGGCAGTTATATTCGATTACTTTCGGTCCGTTTGGGGTCAGCATCAAACCAAAATAAAGGCAACCTTTAAAGGTACGACCTTCTGCCTTCATTGCTTGGATGGTAGGCAAAAAGATGGTTTCCATACATTCTTTGGCGATGGCTTCGGTATAGTAGGGGTTGGGAGCTACTGTCCCCATACCGCCGGTATTTAACCCTTGATCGTTATCCAATGCACGCTTATGGTCCATCGAAGAGATCATGGGAACAACGGTCTCGCCATCGGTAAAGGAAAGGACCGAAACTTCGGGGCCGGTTAAAAATTCTTCGATAACTACTCTGCTACCGCTGGCGCCGAAGACCTGATCTTCCATCATTGAGCGGACTGCTGCCTTAGCATCTTCGCGGGTCTCGGCGATGATAACGCCTTTGCCCAGCGCCAAGCCATCCGCCTTGACAACGGTGGGGATCGGTGCAGTTTCCAGATATTCCAGCGCATCTTCGCATTTTTCAAAAACTGCATATTCTGCGGTGGGGATATGATATTTTTTCATCAGATCCTTGGAAAAGACCTTACTTCCTTCGATAATTGCGGCATTTGCTTTGGGGCCAAAGCAAGGGATTCCGATCTCATTCAGAGCATCAACGCAACCCAAAACCAAAGGATCATCGGGCGCAACCACCGCATAATCAATTTTTTGCTCGGCGGCAAAAGCGACGATCTTATCGATCTCTTTGGCGCCGATGGGAACCAAGGTGGCATCTTCTGCCATACCACCGTTGCCGGGGCAGGCAAAAATTTCTTCCACATTGGGATTTTCTTTTAATTTCTTAATAATGGTATGTTCGCGACCGCCGCCGCCTACAACCAATAATTTCATATTTTTTCTCCTTTATATATGCCATTTTTGCCTCTCCGCAAGGAGAGGCAAATTGGGATATCATCAATGGTGGAACAAACGCATCCCTGTGAATGCCATGGCAATGCCATATTTATTGCAGCAATCGATGACCACATCATCACGGATGGAGCCACCCGGCTCTGCAATATAGGAAACGCCGCTCTTCTTTGCGCGCTCGATATTATCATCAAAGGGGAAGAACGCATCGCTACCAACTGCTACGCCGCTAATGGTGGCAAGATATGCATCCATCTCTTCTCTTGTAAAGGGAGCGGGCTGCTCGGTGAAATATTTCTGCCAGACACCGTCCTTGCAGACATCTTCTTCGTTTTTATTGATATAGCTATCAATAACATTATCTCGATCAGGTCTGCCAAGGGTATCCTTAAAGGGCAGATTCAGCACCTTATCATGCTGACGCAGATGCCAAACATCCGCTTTATTTCCCGCAAGGCGGGTGCAATGGATTCTGGACTGCTGACCGGCACCAACGCCGATCGCCTGACCGTCTACCGCATAGCAGACGGAATTGGATTGGGTATATTTCAAGGTAATCAAAGCAATGATCAGGTCACGCTTTGCGCTCTCGGGCAGTTCCTTATTTTCGGTGACGAGATTTTCCAGCAATGCGTTATCGATCTTAAATTCATTACGACCCTGCTCGAAGGTAATACCAAACACCTGCTTGGTTTCCTGCATTTCGGGACGATAGTTGGGATCGATCTCAACGATATTATAATTACCATTGCGCTTGGATTTCAAGATTTCCAAAGCTTCGGGAGTATAGCCCGGAGCAATGATACCATCAGAAACTTCTCTCTTAATCAACAGAGCGGTGGTGGCATCGCAGACATCGGAAAGGGCGATCCAATCGCCAAAGGAACTCATACGATCGGTACCGCGGGCTCTGGCATAGGCGCAAGCCAAAGGAGACTCGTCCAAGCCTTCGATATCGTCCACAAAGCAAGCCTTCTTCAACTTTTCGGGCAGCGGAGTGCCGACTGCGGCAGAAGTGGGGCTGACATGCTTAAAGGAAGTGGCCGCAGGCATTCCCAACGCTTCTTTGATTTCCTTGACCAACTGCCAAGAATTAAAAGCATCCAAGAAATTGATATAACCGGGGCGACCGGAAAGGATCTTAATGGGCAGATCACTGCCATCCTTCATATAAATTTTTGAAGGCTTTTGATTGGGGTTACAGCCATATTTCAATTCAAATTCGTTCATCTTCAAATTCCGTCCTTATCAAGAATTTTTATTGATCATATAGGTCTCTTCGGCACCGGTCTCCAAATCGGTATAGCAGACATAAAGAGAAATCTTATTATCCGCATCCAGATGGTTCCAGATATCTTCCGCAAAAGCATCGATATCATCGGGAATGGAAACACGCTCGGGCTCGCCTTGGAAGGTGGGGATGGGATTACCATCGCATACATATGTATGGATAAAATGACCCAGGCCTGCCAATGCGGGATAGGAAAAATGATAACGATTGCAGGCGGTACCTTCCGCATCTGCGCTCTTCAAAATGCTCATTTCATAGGCGAAATCCCCATCACCGAAGGTGATCATACCGCTGATACGCGGGGTGAGGTTCGGAGCATCCGGCTCAAATTCTCTGGTCGTCAATGCCCCTGCAAAGCTATCACCCTTTTTCAAGCCTTCATAAATGGTATCGGTCTGATCTCCGTTGGTGACGATCAGTTTATTTTCATACCGACGCAATGCGGCATAAATAATCAAAGAAGGATCTTCCACCTTGGAAGGATCAAAAGGTTCGGTGAAAACCGCGCCATCTCTTTCGGTAAAGATACGGTTACGGCTATTTTCGCTACGGCCCATAATGAAATAAGCGGCGGCGGCTTTTTTGCCATCGGCAGTCTTACCCAAAACAATGCCGCGCCCTACATAGCTATTTCCTTCGATGCGCTCGCCCATCGATTTGATATCGTAAATGTTCATACGGTTTCTCCTTTCAACATTGCCGCCGATACAGTCTCAACGGCTTGGGGAAGCAGGATCCATTCCGCCTGCTCCATTACCCGCTTTTGCAGGATCTCGGGGGTATCCCCCGCTTGAATTTCCACTGCCTTTTGAGCAATAATTTTTCCGCCGTCCGGAATTTCATTGACAAAGTGTACGGTGGCGCCGGTCACCTTTACGCCGTATTCCAAAGCCGCTTCATGGACATGGAGACCATAAAAGCCTTTGCCGCAGAAGGACGGAATCAGCGAAGGGTGGACATTGATAATCCGCTCGGGATATTGATTGGTAAAATCAGCGCTCAAAATATTCATAAAGCCGGCAAGAACAATCAACTCAATGCCATATTCCTTCAAAATTGCAATGATCTTTTGCTCAAAATCCGCTTGATCGGCGCACTCTTTTTTAACGACGACCTCGGTGGCAATGCCTGCTTTGGCGGCACGTTCCAATGCATAGGCGTTGCGATTGCCCGAAAGAACCAATGCAATCTCTCCGCTATGCAGGATACCGCTTGCAACACTATCAATCAGCGCTTGCAGATTGGTTCCGCCGCCCGAGACCAAGACAGCAATCTTCGTCTTCCCCATCGGCTTACTCCAAAATGATCTTTTCATCGGATTCGATGATGGAACCGATGATATAAGCATCTTCGCCGTTTGCCTTCAAAATCTCGATGGCACGATCGGCATCTTCGGGAGCGACAACAACGCTCATACCAACACCCATATTAAAGGTATTGAACATATCTCTTTCAGGGATATTGCCAACCTTTGCCAACAATTCAAAGATCGGCAAGATGCGGACCGCACTCTTATCGATTTTAGCGCCCAGACCATCAGGGATGCTTCTGGGGATATTTTCATAAAAACCGCCGCCGGTGATATGGGAAACACCCTTCACCTTGACTTGCTCAAAGAGAGCAACCATCGGCTTGACATAGATTTTGGTGGGAGTCAGCAAAGTCTCGCCCACCGATTTGCCGCCCAATTCGGCGACAGGGGTTTTAAGATCGGCATTCTCTACATCGAATACTTTACGAACCAAAGAGAAACCATTGGAATGAACACCGCTGGAAGGCAGAGCGATGACCACATCGCCTGCTTTCATCGACTTATTATTGACTACCTTTTCGGCATCGACAATGCCGACGGCAAAACCGGCAAGATCATATTCATCCACAGGATAAAAGCCGGGCATTTCAGCAGTTTCACCACCGATCAGAGCAGCGCCGCTCTGGACACAACCTTCGGCAACGCCTGCAACGATCTGAGCGATCTTTTCGGGATAGTTCTTGCCGCAAGCAATATAGTCTAAGAAGAACAAGGGCTTTGCGCCGCAGCAGATGACATCGTTGACACACATTGCAACGCAATCGATGCCAACGGTATCGTGTTTATCCATCAAAAATGCCATCTTTAACTTGGTGCCGACACCATCGGTACCGCTAACCAAGACGGGCTTTTTCATCCCTGCAAGGTCCGGCATAAAAAGACCGCCGAACCCACCGATATCGATATCGGCGCCCGCGGTTTTGGTGCGGGCAACGTGGCTCTTCATCAATTCAACAGCCTTATAGCCGGCGGTAATATCTACCCCTGCTGCTGCATAACTTTCAGACATTGAATTTTTCATTTATTTATTCCTTTCCGTTCCAGCAATAAGTGCAAAGTTCACATGCCGGTAAGCCTATTGCTTTAATGATATTATCCAGCGATTGATAGTCCAGCGAAGCAAACTCAAACCGCTTGGCAAGAGTATCGCGGAGTTTCTTTCCGCGCTCGGTGGAGCCATCCAGATATTCATCGACATGATTCATACCCTCATCCCCTTCAAATTCAGCAATCATCTTACGGGCGATCAAATCCATCTCCGAAGTGGTACGGCTGAAATTATGATATTTACAAGGGAACAAGATCGGCGGGCAAGCCGAGCGCATATGCACCGCCTTGGCGCCATTCTCATAAAGAAATTCCACCGTCTCGCGAATCTGCGTTCCGCGTACAATCGAATCATCGATCAGCATCAAATTCTTATCCTGAATAAACTCATGGACAGGGATCTGCTTCATCTTGGCGATGCGGTTTCTGTCGGTTTGCTTATTCGGAGTAAAGCTGCGGGACCATGTCGGCGTATATTTAATAAACGCGCGAGCGAAATTCACACCGCTTTCATTGGCGTATCCGATCGCATGGGGAACGCCGGAATCCGGCATTCCGCATACATAGTCGATTTGGTCAAGCAAACCTTTTTCGCCGTCGTCCTTTGCCATCAATGCGCCGTTGCGGGTACGCATGGCTTCCACATTAACGCCTTCATAGGTGGCGGTGGGATAGCCATAATAACTCCATAGGAATGCGCAAACCTTCTTTTTGGAAGAAGGCTCTACCAAAACCTTCATCTCGGCAGGCGAAAGTTCGACAATTTCACCCGCACCAAGTTCTTTGATGATTTCAAAGCCCAACTTAATCGCGGCAAAGGATTCGAAGGTGACGCAATAGCCATCCTCCCGCTTGCCGATCAACATTGGCAGACGCCCCTCTTTATCGCGAGCGGCAAGAATTGTTCCATCGTCTTTCAAAAGGACTACACCGACAGTACCGTCTACCGCTTGCTGAATTTTCTGAATTCCTTGAACCAAGGTTTTCTCACGGCTGATCAATGCCGCCAGAAGCTCAGTGGTATTTACTTTGCCGCCGGTCATGGAATCGAAATGACCGCCATCTTTTTCCAAATACTCATCGATTAGTTCGTTGGTATTGTTGACAATTCCGGTGGTGCAAAGCGCAAAAGTTCCACCTTTGGCACGGATCAACAACGGTTGGGGATCGGTATTACTGATGCATCCGACCGCCGCGGTTCCGTGCATTTCATCGAAGACTGTTTCAAACCTTGTCCGAAACGGGGAATTTTCGATGCTGTGCAGTTTGCGTTGCAGACCGATCTTTTCATCATAAACCGCCAATCCTGCTCTGCGGGTTCCCAGATGAGAATGATAGTCTACGCCAAAGAAAACATCTTCCAGACATTCTTCTTTTGAGGTTATTCCAAAAAATCCTCCCATGAATCCTCCTTAAGCAAACACGAACCATCCAAGCCTGATTTTAAGGGGCGGATTTTCGCCTTTGCTATGTTAAAGTACTCGCCAATACAGACAGTATTGGCTCTGTTTTGTGCCTTGCAAATCCAAAATCCGCTCCCTTAAAATTCTTCGACCATAAAATGAGCAGAATTTCAGATGATTTTTGGTGCGGAGAAGTTTGTAAGGCTGGCGCCTACAAACCTTTGACAAGCCAAAAAGCGCTGAAATACTGCCATTTTAGGCAGGTTTGGATTGTTCGTGTTTGCTTATGCAAAAAACAGTTCGCTCAAGGTCATCGGATCGATATACTTTCCGTCCTTATAAACACGCATATTTCCCGATGCGATCTCATCGATCAGCATTACATTGCCATCGGGATCATAGCCGAATTCAAATTTGATATCATAAAGGACCAAGCCCTTTTCTTTCAGATCGTCGGCAACGATCTGAGTGATCTTTTGGGTCATAGACTTCATATCTTCATATTGCTCTTCGGTCATCACATTCAGAGCAACCAAAGCGTCCTTAGTGACCAAGGGATCGCCCTTGGCATCATCCTTGAAGGTCATCTCCACATAAGCGGGCAGATCGGCGCCTTCTTCAATATAATCGCCATAGCGACGGATAAAGCTGCCAACAGCCTTATGACGGCAGATAACTTCCAAGCCATGACCAAATACCTTAGCAGGCAGAACTTCCATCGTGGTATCTTCCAAAGAAGCATCCACATAATGGGTTTTGATGCCGGCGGCGTTGACCTTCTCAAAGAAATAGATGGACATCCGCAGGTTAACATCACCCACACCGTCGATGGTTAGACCAACCGCATTTTCGCCGGGATCGAACACACCGTCTTTGCCGGTGCAATCATCTTTAAATTTCAGCAGGCAGTTGCCATTTTCAAGAGCATATACGTCTTTTGTTTTTCCGGTGTAAACAAGTTTCTTTTCCATTTTTTCTTACCTCATTTATATAAAATTTTATTATAACTATAGTATGGAGCAATTAAGCCTTGTTAAAGCGCTCTTCAACGCCCTTATTTTTTTCTCCACCGCAAGCACTCAAAGCAAACACGGCAGAAAAGATAAGCAATCCAAAAAGGATAAGCGATATATGCTTTTTCATAATTTATCCTCTATATTAAAATCCAATTATTTATAAACCTATCTATTATAAAACATATAACATTTGATATTCCTAAATAATATCCTATATGTAAGTTAGTTGATATGTTTATTATTTGTTTTTTACTTTTATTTAATAAGTTTTTCATCTTTTGTATTGCAAACTTTGAAAAAATTATTATAAGTGTCATTATTCCTGTACTTATTGTAACTATTTCACCTGTGAATATTGACATTATCACTAGTAATATTAATGTTGATATTGTATAACTTTCTTTTGCTTTTTTTCTTAAATTCAGATTGTCAATCATTAATAGAACAACTAATGCTATTAAATACATAGCATATCTATATATACTAGAGTTACCCATTATGCATAGATATATTATGTACATAGTCGATATTCCTAAAGCATAATATAGTACTGATTTCTCTATCATTTTATGTTCTTTATCTATACCTGCTATTAAAAATATGGCTACTAAATATAAACTCCAGAAGGCAAATTTTACTAATGTTTGCACACTAATAGTATATATATCAAATTTTATTGCTAATGCTAATCCTAAAAAAGTTATTCCTGATAATATTTCTAATAAAAAGTATCTTATTCTAATATGTTTTCCACATTCTTTACACTTTCCGTGCAAAAATATATAACTTAATACTGGTATTAGTTCAAAAAATCCTAATTTGTTATTACAATTAGGGCAAAATGAGTGTGTATGCGATATATCTATTTTTCTTGGTATTCTAAATACTGCAAGTGAGTAAAAGCTTCCAAATAGTGTTCCTATAATAAATATTATTGTATATAAAAATGCATTCATTTTTTTAGCTTTACCTTTTTTGTTGTAGCCATAGAATACACCTTCTTCGTCGATGTAAGCGAATTTGTAACCATAGAAGTTACCTACAGCTTCACCTTCTTCAAGTTTTTGTAATTTTTGGCTA
>CALGEL010000088.1 GCA_937881855.1 uncultured Clostridia bacterium
ATTGTTTTCTTCATTTAATTCATTTCTCCTTTCTTTAAATGTACAAACGCATCCGACACTCTGTATACAGAGTCATAAAGAATACATAAAGTTGCTGCATCAAAACAACAAACAAGAAGATCAAGAAGAAGATAACTGCCATCGCTACCAACGTCATGACCAAGTTTAAGATCGTGCCCCAGAAGGTGTAATTATGGATAACCATAGCACCATAAATCATCAGGCAAACAAACCACAGCGAGCAAACAGTCCCAATAATAGAGACAAACACATACTCATCGGGGATCAAAAACTGCGACATAATCGTTCCGAAAATATTATAAAAGATTAACGGAGTCAGATTATAGCATGCCATGATATAAATATCTTTCATTCGCCCTTCGCCGCTAAACAAAGTACATAGTGCCCAGTTGCCGACAACAAAGAGCAAGACCAAAGCGCCGGAAGTGCAAAGAACGGTGACAATATTAAAATCTTGAATCCGCATGGTGGAGTACATAAAGCCTGTGGCAACTCTGACAATGACCGCAGATACGGTATATGCGATCAAAAGTAATGTCGCATAAATTGCAGATCCGTTTCTCTTATACTTAAGATCTTCCATGGTTTCACCCGGATGAAATATCATCAGAAAAGGATTCTTTTTGCCCTCAAATAACCGTTTAAAAATCTGCTTTAAATTATTCAAGATCTGTGTCATCATCTCCACCTCCTTGCTTCTTCTCTTTTATCGCCTGAATGATTGCTTTTCCGAAAAACTTCCATACAAGCAGTAAAGCAACCAAAACTACAATCGTTGTCATCAACAAATCAAATTGATCCGCAATCAAAGATTCTCTATACAAGGCAAATGCACTTTCATAGTTCATCCGATCGTTTGCAATTTCAAAGTGATCCAACGCTTCCTTATATCGACCATATTGATAATAAACCTTACCAATACCGATGTGAGCCAATTCACAGTTGGCATTGTTCTTCAAGATTTCTTGCCAATAGCTCTCGGCCTCATCATAAAGACCTTGATCATACAGATTAATACCGTTGTGGAGCGTTTTTCCATACTTAGTCAGATCAAACACTGTAATAGACCCGAAATAATTATCGAGAACCAGTGTCTTTTTACCAAGTTTGGCAATAGCAACCGGTTTATAGAACAAACCTAACTGCTTACCCTGGGTTCCGTAAATTGCTGTCATATTACCTTCAGCATCATATTCAAAGATTTTACAAAGCTTTGTATCCAACATGGAGATGAATCCATCCGAATCAACAGCAACATCTTTGAAAACGTTCGAACCGACCGTCTTGCTTCGAACAAGGTCGCCGTAGGTTTCAGAAAGCTTTGTTGATACTTTCTTAGTGCTCTTGGCATTAGGATCTAATACACTATTGCCCAAAAAGTTCATTTTCTTGAGCTGGTTGGTATTTTCACTACCACCGGTCGATGAAACAACCGCATAAGCAAAGCCGTAGTCATCAACAACCATATTAACAAACTCCGTAGGAACGAAAGTGACAAAATATTCACTTGCCTGCTTGCCGATGATGGAACGATAAAAACGACGCCATGCCATTGACACCATATCCATAACGGAAAGAGCGACATCAGGGGCACCGAAATAACGAAGGAATACACCATCTTTATTAAATTCCATAATACCATCCAAGGTGCCGGTGGAAATTACATAGATGGACATATTCTTTGCGATTGCAACTTTTGAGGGCTTAAACTCACCGGAAAACACTTCTGTTCTGGGAGCACCAAATGTCTGAACAATTTTGCCGCTCTTATCTTTATCAAGTTTGATCACCTGTTTATTGCCGGTATCACAAACATAGATATATCCATATTTATCAACCGTGACACTTTCCGGCAAACGCATTGTATAAGGATTACCATTTGCAGTTAAAGTGGAAAGTGTTGTGATATGTTTAAAATTTGAATCAAAAATGTGGAGTCTCGCTTCATTTTCGGTTCCAAAATAATCTAAAACATATATTTCATTTTGCGGGCTGACATAAAGATCAACAGCATTATTGAAACCACCAACACCAAGATCTGTCCCATAATAAACAGTCTCGGGAGCGTATGTAGAAGGTGCCGCCAATGCATCGCCGTAGAAATTGAATTCATAGGTGTTGTATGCAATATACGCAGAAGATGAGAAGGTGAACATCGACACCAGCAGAACAACAGTCATCAGAGCTGCGCCGATTTTAATTATTTTTTTATTCATAATCGCGCACCTCCTTAACCCTTAATACCGGCATGTGCCATAGTCTTAACAGTACTGCTCTGAGCAAAGATAAAAAAGATAATCGGAGGGATCATCATCAAAACCGATGCCGCATACGCTTCACCGGCACGAGCTACACCGCCTTCGGCGGTAATTTGGCTCAACGCAGTAGGTAATGTCTTTAATGTTTCGGTATAAATATAAGTCGCAGCAGTTGCGTTCCAGTTTCTCTGGAAAGAGAAAATTGCAAGCGTCAACCATGCGGGCTTTACCGAGGGCATCATAATAGACCACAAAATCTTCCATTCCCCTGCCCCATCGATACGCGCAGCTTCCACCATTGCATCAGGTACTTCTGCCATATTTTGTTTTAGCAGGAAGACACCCATTGTCGCACTGATTTCAGGAAGCCAAAATGCGAAATACGTGTCGATGATATTCAGTTTAGACATAACCAAATACATCGGGATTTCAGTAACACCGCCGGTAAAGAGCAACGACCAAACAACAATATTAAAGATCGCTTTCTTGCCTGGAAATCTGTTCTTAGCCAAGGGGTAAGAACACATTGCTGCAGAAAAGATATGGATTACAGTACCAACAACTGTATTAGTCAGCGAGTTAAATACATATCTGGAGAAAGGAACCCAGGAAGCAGAAGTTAAATCAAATAACTTTCTGAAACTCATAAAAGTGGGGTTCTTTGTAAAAAACCGCGGCGGGAAAATAAACAGTTCGTTATACGGCTTGATGGACTGAACGATTGCATAAAGCAAGGGCAGACACATAAAGGAAGCATAAAGAGCGAGCAAAATATAGGTGGAAACATCACCTACAACAGAGGCCTTGGTTCTTCTTAATTTAGTAGACATTATTGTTCACTCTCCTTTCCTTAATCATGTGAGAATTTGGCAAGCAACTTATTGATCAACGCTTTTGTCATAATCATCAAGAAGAACAAGACAACCGCAATCGCAGATGCATAACCAAGTTCAAAACGGGTGTTACCAAAGTCGGCAATATGCAAGACAAGCGTATGACCGGCATAGTCGACCGAAGGATTACCCAACATTGCGGCAGAGATCGATCCAACCGCAAAAGCGGAAGCGATCTGCATAACCGCACCGAACATCAACATACCGCCCATCTGGGGCAATGTGATATAAAACAGTTCTTGGAAACGATTGCGAACACCATCGATCGCACCGGCTTCGGCAAGCGAAGGATCCAAGTTCTGCAGACCGGCGACAAACGAAAGGAAGCCGGTACCGAGAGAACACCACAACTGGACAATGATAACGATATTCAACATATAGTTAGTGTTACTCAACCATGCAATCGGTCGATCCAAAAGACCCAAATTGATCAAAACCGAGTTGACCAGACCGTACATATCTGCACTAAAAATATATTGGAAGATAAAGTAAACATTTGCCAAGGTAGGTGCATAGAAAACAACCGTAAAGAATGCTCTGGCATAGGGCGGAAGGTCATTGATAAACCATGCAAAGACAAAGCAAAGAATATACCCGACCGGGCCGGTGATGATAGCAAATTGCAATGTGTTTTTCAATGCAATCAAGAAAACGCCATCTTCCAAAAACATTCTAAGGTAGTTATCCCAACCAACAAAGATGGGGTCGTTCAAAACGTCGTAACGGGTGAACGAAAGAACCATCGACGCACCAACAGGGATAACGGTAAATAATGTGAAGAACAGCAAAAACGGAAACATTAAAACATAGTTGATTTTATTGTCCCAAATCTGCCGCCATGTTAGCGCCATTTTCTCAGAGAAGGTGAGTTTTTTCTTTTTCAATAATTC
>CALGEL010000089.1 GCA_937881855.1 uncultured Clostridia bacterium
TCAAGCGGGTATCTTCCCGTTGATATGCCGAAAAGATGGCGTTGACGTAGCCATACATTGTATAATCCAGTACGGTAGCTGTGAGATAAAGCATCCACATCACGTAAAGGTTGGCGCCGGGCGGGCATTCGCTGCCCACTAATTGGGGCAGGAAGGGCATAACAATCAGGCCCATTCCCAAAATGACATAGCCGATCAAACGATAGACTTTGCGGAAGAAATTGATCATCGCGCAGATCGCTTCGTTATCTTCCCGCGCCACTGCGTCATACATTGTGTAGACCAACGAGCTGCTAAAACCAAGATTTGCCAGATTTAAAACAGTCAGAATGGAATTAAAAAGGGTATTTAACCCGCTGTATTCCATACCGATTTCTTTGATAATGATGGTCTTAACGGCAAAGGGCCCAATCAGCGCAATGATTCGGTAAATGGCGCCCCAGGCGGTATTTCGAAATGCATTTTTTGTTCTTGCAAGGTTCATTTGTTATCCTCTGTTATCCATGGATTTCCTTGGGCAATTCGTATGCGGAAGGTGTAGGGAAATGTGCCTGTAAAACCTTATAAAGTTGGCGCTGTTCTTCCGCAAAATCGATGTTGGAAGGATCGTCGTTGATGCAAACAACTTTTAATTTTTTATTGTTAAGTGCGGAGCGAATTGTTTCCACACTGTTTTCCCCAATGGTCAGATAAGCGCAGTTTGGCTTTCCGGCGATAAAATTACCCTTTGCCAACTGCCAATAACGAAAAATATAACAATTAATGTTCTCGCGGCTGCGAAAACGGCAGTGATTGCTGCTTTCCATTAGTTCGGGATACTTTTCCCAAACTTCCTCAAAGGTACTTTTGCAATAGGGAATGCAGGAATGGCTGTTGCGAAATCCGGCAAAGTTTTTTCCGGGATAATAATACAAATTATAAAGCATATATTTGCCGTATTTCGGGCTGAACCAGTTCTTTGCATTGCTTTTTAAACTGGTATGTTTGGAAAAGTTTTCGTTGATAATGCCCAGGCAGTTCAGCGCCAAATAGGGCATAAAGCTGAACGTATCGGAAATGGTAACATTACCCAAAATGGCAGCGTCCACCGGAGTTCCGTTGATGAAAAAATCTTCGGGAACCGTCGGTTGGCTAAGGTATAAATCGTCGTTAAACAAGATAAAATGCTCTGCCAGGTCTGCAATACGATGAATGTTATTTTCGATGGGAATCGAATTAAAGGTGGGCAAACAATCTTCGGGGATATAATCTTTATGGTTGACAATGTTGAGCTTGGGATGGTTGGTATTCAGCCAAGGCGGGAGATGCCCCCAGGTAATGAGATGTACTTTGCGGACCCAAGGCGCATATTGCTCGATGCTGCGGAACCAGAATTGAAATAAGCCCCATTCGCGAAATCTTGCTTCATCATTGTCGCCATTGGCATTGGGGCGGTATTTTGCCCGTTCTGCCCGCCAAGCGGGGTCGGAGCCGTCCACCCAAGGAACAACGATATCGATAGGATAGGCTGCCATATCTTTAAACCTCCCAAAGTTTCAGATTATTTTTTCTCCACGCAATAATGAATTCCTTTATATTGCGTATAGCTGTGATCCAGATCAATAAAGGCTGTATTATGCCGCGCGATACGCTCTTCCTCGGGCGGTAATTGCATATAATCGCCGAAAGAGATTTTCAGATATTGGTCGGGATCGGCGGGCACCGGCATAGAATGGCCTTCAAAATCCAGATAGGAGGGATTTTCAAACCATTCCCGCGGAAAACGCATTTTCATAATTGAAGGCCCTTCTCCGAAGGAAGCGACCAAAGCACTTTGCTTGGTGCCATATTTGGCGATGCGTTGTTCGGCGCCTTTCCAAAGCAGATAGCGGATCTTGGGAGAACGAAAAACGCCCAGCGCCAATTTGGTGGCATAATAAACCAATTTACTCTTATGATCGGGCAACCGCTGGAAATTGAAGCAACAATAGATCATCGAATCGATCATCTGAAAGATCTTGCCCAATTTACCGGGCGCCACACCGTCGATGGGAATAACGTCGATCATCAGCCCGTGATGAATGTCGGAATCCACGCTATGCTTATTGATAAAGGTGGTGTTATTATCTTTGATCTCCATCGCGGAATGGTGGATGTTGACGGTTTCGTTGGAACGAACACAGGCATAGCGGGATGTATCCGCGTTCTTTTCCCAAAGCTCCTGCAATTTTTCATAATCTTCCCGCAGCATAAAAACGTCTACATCATCATCCCAAGGAATAAATCCCTTATGGCGGACGGCGCCCAAGCAGGTACCGCCGCAGAGAGTAAACGGAAGATTATTTTCGTCGCAGAATTTTTTAAAATAAACCAAAATATCCAAAAGCTTATCTTGGATCTCTTTTGTGGATGGTTGTTGATTCATCGTGTAACAGATTCCCCTTTCATTTTTTGAAGGACTCGTTTTCGGTTTGGTCCTTTTCCTTTTCCATTTGGCCGGTGCCGCCTTCCACCACACCGTCGCTCTTCAAAACCGAAGCGATGGTACCGAAGAAGCACTTAATATCAAACCAAAGGCTCATTTTTTCAACGTATTCACCGTCCAGGCGGGCTTTGATGGGGATTTCCAGCTCATCCCGCCCGTTAATCTGCGCCCAGCCGGTCAGACCGGGGAGAATGTCGTTGGCGCCGTATTGATCCCGCTCTTCAATCAGGTCGTATTGATTCCAAAGGGCGGGGCGGGGACCGATGATGGACATCTGGCCTGCAAAAATATTGAAGATCTGGGGCAGTTCGTCCAAGCTGGTCTTACGCAGAAAACCGCCTACTTTGGTGATCCATTGCTCGGGATTTTCCAGCAGATGGGTGGGGGTATCCTTGGGGGTGTCGATCCGCATGGTGCGGAATTTCAAAATATTAAAATGTTTTTTATGCAATCCTACTCTCTTTTGTTTAAAAAGGATCGGACCGGGGGAATCCAACTTAATAACGATAACAAGCATCAAAAGGATCGGCGAAAGGATCAGGATGCCCAGCCCCGAGACCAAAAGATCAAGGACGCGTTTAAAAATTTTATTATACATAGAATTCCCTCCATCGTTGAAAAGATGCAACAACACAGAATGATACACCATAATTGGATTGTAACACAAATCAACATTTATTGCAATAATAATTTATTTATTTATAATATATATAAATTAGTTTGAAGAATCTTGAATATTATTTGACTTTATGAACGAAACTTGGTACAATTATTGCGTATGTAGTTTATTTTCGGCAACGGAGAAAAGAAGATGAAGAAAGTAATGCTGGTCTTCGGGACACGCCCCGAAGCAATTAAAATGTGCCCTTTGGTCAATGAATTGAAAAAACGCCAAGGGTTGGAGACCATCGTTTGCGTCACCGGTCAGCACCGCGAGATGCTGACGCAGGTGCTGGAAGCGTTTGATGTGGTGCCCGATTATGATCTTTCGATCATGAAGGCAAAGCAGACGCTGTTTGATATTACCACCAATATTTTAGAGCGGATCAAAGGGGTGCTCGAAGAAGTTAAGCCCGATGTGGTTTTGGTCCATGGGGATACATCCACCACCTTTGTCACCGCGCTGGCTTGCTTCTATTTGCAGATTCCGGTCGGGCATGTGGAAGCGGGATTGCGGACCAACGATATTTATAGCCCCTTCCCTGAAGAATTCAATCGGCAGGCGGTCTCCATCGTCTCCCGCTATAATTTTGCGCCCACCCCCAAGGCAAAGGAAAATCTGCTCAATGAAGGGCGGGATGCAGAGAGCATCTATGTCACCGGCAATACCGCCATCGATGCGTTGCAGACGACGGTGCGGGATGATTTTACCCATCCCGAGCTGGATTGGGCGAAGGATAGCCGCTTGATTTTGATCACCGCCCATCGCCGCGAAAATCTGGGCGAGCCGATGCACCAGATGTTCCGCGCCATCCGCCGCGTATTGGAAGAGCATCCCGATGTCAAAGCGCTCTATCCCATCCATATGAACCCCATTGTCCGCGCGGCAGCGGAAGAAGAACTGGGCGGGTGCGAGCGGATCCATATCATTGAGCCGTTGGAAGTGTTGGATTGCCATAATATTATGGCGCGCAGCTATATGATCCTCACCGATTCGGGCGGTATTCAGGAAGAAGCACCGTCGTTGGCCAAGCCTGTCCTTGTGATGCGGGACACCACCGAGCGTCCCGAAGGTATCGCCGCGGGCACGCTGAAATTGGTGGGTACCGACGAACAAGTGATTTACAGCAATTTCAAGCGGTTGTTGGAAGACCCCGCCGCCTATGCGGCGATGGCGGAAGCCAGCAATCCCTATGGCGATGGCAAGGCTTCCCGCAGAATTGCAGATATTTTGGAGTTCGGAAAAACTGATATATAATAAAAAATCTCTCAACCGCAAGGTTGAGAGATTTTTTTCGATATGCATTTACACACCTCGCAGTAGCGAGATGTATAAATGCTCGATATATTTGCCAAGGCAAATTCGATATAATTTTACAAGTAAAATTTCGATATGATATAAATTCCGCCGGAATTTATATCGCT
Source organism: uncultured Clostridia bacterium (assembly GCA_937881855.1). GTDB lineage: Bacteria > Bacillota > Clostridia > Oscillospirales > QAKW01 > QAKW01. The sequence continues at coordinate 4,550 of CALGEL010000089.1, forward strand.
GCCAAAGGAAGATTTTTTATTCTTCGTTTCGTTTGTAGGTGGGAACCATTTTCGCGACAATATCTTTAATCTCGGCGGATTCGCCGGTGCAGGCTTTTTCCAGCAGCGCCAACTGCTTTGCAAAGAGCTCATCATCCATCTCGATGGGCTTGCCGATATGGATCAGCTTGTTATCGGTCTCCTGCAAGCCTTCTTCTTCCATCAGCAATTCTTCAAAGAGCTTTTCGCCGGGGCGCAGGCCGGTATATTCGATCTTGATATCCACGTCCGGCTCAAATCCGGAAAGGCGGATCAGGTTCCGCGCCATAGTATCGATCTTGACCGGCTTGCCCATATCCAGAACAAAGATCTCGCCGCCCTTGGCATAGTAGCCCGCCTGCAAAACCAGGCTGACCGCTTCGGGAATGGTCATAAAATAGCGGATAATATCGGGGTGGGTAACGGTAACGGGCCCGCCCTTTTCGATCTGCTTTTTAAAGAGTGGAATAACGCTTCCGTTGCTCCCCAGCACGTTGCCGAACCGCACCGCGACAAATTCGGTGGCGGTCTTGCGGTTCATCATCTGCACCACCATCTCGCAAAGCCGCTTGGACGCGCCCATAATGTTGGTGGGGTTGACCGCCTTATCGGTGGAGATCAGAACAAACCGCTTGACGCCGTATTTGGCGGCGGTTTTGGCCATCTTGAAGGTGCCGAACACGTTATTTTTGATGGCTTCGTTGGGGCTGTCTTCCATCAAGGGAACGTGCTTATGGGCGGCCGCGTGGAATACCAGCTCGGGGCGATGGGTCTCAAAGACCGATTCCAACCGCGCGGTGTTACGCACCGACCCAATCAACGCTTCCAGATGCAGATCGGGATATTTGCGGAGCAATTCCAGCTGAATATCGTAGGCATTATTTTCGTAAATATCAAAAATGATCAGTTTTTTAGGGTTGGTGCGGGCAATTTGGCGGCAAAGCTCGCTGCCGATGGAGCCGCCACCGCCGGTAACCATAACCACCTTATCGGAGACATAACTTAAAATCTCGTCGTTGTTGACCTTGATGGGGTCTCTGCCCAGCAGGTCCTGCACATCCACATCCCGCAGTTGGCTGACGCTGACTTCTTCGTTGATCAGCTGATAAACGCCGGGCAACGCCTGCACCGCGCAACCGGTTTGGGTACAGATGTCCAAAATCTCTTTGCGGGTAGCGGGAGAGCCGGAAGGGATGGCGTAAATAATTTTTTCAACCTTATATTTTTCCACCGCCGCAGGGATCTCTTCTCTTCCGCCGACAATGGGAATGCCGCAAAGCCGCTTATTGAGCTTGACCGGGTTATCGTCGATGGCGCAGACAATGCGCCCATGCAGATAGGAGCTGGCGGCAAATTCCTTCGCCAACACCCGCCCTGCTTCGCCGGCACCCACCAGCATAATATTCTTGCTGTCATTCATCGCACCGAATTGGGTAAATTGCTGGGCGATCAGCCGCACCAACCGATAGGAAAAGCGGATGCCGATGGTGCTGAAAAAGCTGAATACAAAGCCAATGACATAATAGGAACGGGGCATATGCATACGGGAAAGAAAGATATAGATCAGCCCCACAACCGCCAGAACACCGTAGGCTCCCAATATACGGAAAAATTCATCGGTGCTGACAAACAGCCAAATGCTGTTGTATAACCTGAAAAAGGCAAAGACAATTACCGCAACGGCACACCATATGAGAATGGAAGAAAGATAGCCGTCGAGAAATTGCTTGCTGATGGAGTTGAAGCGGAAATCAAACCGCAGCCAAAGCCCCATAAAAAATGAAACGGCGATGGAAAAGATGTCTAATAATGCAACCAGAACCGCCTTTTGAAGCGGAGAGCTTGAAAAGCGGGCGGCAAATTTATTGGTCATTGATATATCCGTCCTTAATTTTTAATATTGCAAAACATTTATTTATGATAAATATATCATAAGAGTACAAAAAAGTAAAGAAAAATCAAAATTCGTTTTTGAGACTGCGGTGGAAGAGCTGGTGCAGCATTTCGTCGGGGTTGGTGTTTTCATATAAAATGCGGTAGACCGCTTCGCAGATCGGCAGTTCCACCTGATATTTATCCGAAAGCTCTTTCAGCGCCTTGGCGGTATAGTATCCTTCTGCCAATTTTTCGTATTGCTCGCCGCGGACAAGGGCTTTTCCGAAGGCTAAATTTTGGCTGTGGGGCGAAAACAGGGTGGCTTCGTAGTCCCCCAAATGGCAAAGACCGTAGGCGGTATTCTCCTGCCCGCCCATCGCTTGAATTAAGCGGGCAATTTCCCGCGTACCCCTTGCCATCAAAGCGCCCTTCAAAGAAGAAAGTCCCGCGCCGTCCAGCATTCCTGCCGCAATGCCGATGACATTTTTGGCGGCGCCGCCGATCTCGTTGCCGATCAGATCGGTGCCATAGTAAAAACGGATCAGATCGCCCGAAAAGGCTTGGATCAAGTATTCTTTCACCTGCTCGTCTTGGCTGTCGATGACCATACAGTTGGGAATGCCGCGGCAAAATTCCTGCACATGCCCCGGCCCCAGCCAGACCGCAATTTTGTTTGCGGGCGCCAACGCATCGGCGCAGATTTCCGAAAGCCGCCGCCCCGAACCGATCTCGATCCCTTTCATACAGAGAACAATGGTTTTTCCCTGCAAGGTCAAAGAACGAAGCTGCTCTGCTAAACTTGCCAATTGCTGCGCGCTGATGGAGATGACGATGATCTCTGCGTTGAGGCAACCGGTCAGGTCGGTGGTCAACTCCAAGGACTCGGAAAGGGTGAGTTGCTCATTTTTACGCTCGTTTTGCAGTACTTGCATCCGGGCAGAGCTTTCCCGCCCGTAGAGTGTGACGGAATGACCGATTTTATCTAAGTACCAGGCGATGAAGGTCCCCCACCGCCCGCAACCGATGACAAAGATTTCTTTTTTATTGGGATGCGTTGCCATAAGTGTTCTCCTAAGGTAAGTTTTGGATAATTATATGTTAATTATATGAAAAGTTGCAGGAAAAGTCAAATTGATGTTGAGTGAACGGCACCGACACCAAATAAAAAAGCACCCCGAAGGGCTCGGTTGAGAGTTTGAGCGGGATTTGAAGAGTGACCGGTAACAGTGCGCTCTCGGATTTTGTCGACCGCTGCGTTTTCTACTCGGCTCGGAGCTTTTTTATAAATATAGTTTCATCAACACACCTTTGCAACATCAAAAAATTCATCGCAAGCCGTTGTTTGCTCGATATTTTTTGTGTTGCGGCAGCTGCTAACCTGCTCCCTTCATCTGCCAAAGGGCAGCGGTCGCAGTCGCAACTGCTGACTCTGGGCATTGCAAAGCCTGTCGCGGCTTTGCAAGCCCGCCGACTGAACCGTCGCTTTCCTTTGGAAAGCGCGGTAAGAACCCAGTGTCACCGACACCAAATAAAAAAGCACCCCGCAGGGTGCTTTTTTATTTGGTGCCGGTGACCGGGATCGAACCGGTACGGGTATCGCTACCCACGGGATTTTAAGTCCCGGGCGTCTGCCAGTTCCGCCACACCGGCATATAGGATGGCTCTTGCCATCCTATGGATGTGGAACAAATGAAATTTTAACACAAGGTGAACAGTTTGTCAATCAATTTCCCGCAGATTTATCAGTTCAATTTGGGTGCAACGCTTGGTTTTTTCGTCGATTTCTGCCATAAAGCCGTTGACGATATAGGGCGCATCGGCATCGGTGATCTTCATTCGATGGTCGGGGTCGATGAAATTATGAACGCAGGGCTCGATCCCCTTGCCCAAAATGCTTTCCTGCGCGCCACACATTCCCAGGTCGGTGAGATAGCCTGTCCCTTGGGGGAGAATTTGGGCATCGTTGGTCTGGACATGGGTATGGCTGCCGAAGATCAAGGAGACTTTTCCGTCAAAATATCTTGCCAACGCTTGTTTTTCGGCGGTGGCTTCGGCGTGAAAATCGATAATGGTGATATCCCGCGGGGTCTGCTCTTTGAGCAGTTCTTCCAGCGCAAGGAAGGGGTTATTGCATTTATTCATATAGAGATTTCCCTGCAAGGAGATGACCCGCAGATCATAACGGGTCCCTTCGATGCGGCAGCAACCCCGCCCAAAGGGATCTCCGCTCCAATTGGCAGGGCGGAGCAGGAAGGGAAATTCTTCGTGGATCTCGGCGGCGTCTTTGCGCTGGAAGGAATGGTTGCCGCCGGTGAGAACATCGGCGCCCAAGGCGAAAAGGGCTTCGGCGCTACGGCGGTCGATACCGTTGCCGATGGCGCTGTTCTCCCCGTTGATCAGAATGTGGTCAGGGCGATATTCTCGTTTTAAGCGGGGCAACACCTTTTCCAAGGCGGTGATGCCCGCAGTGGAGACCACGTCCCCTAAACACAGTATTCGCATAATTAGTCCTTTCTAAATGGCGGGATAAAACTTTCCTTTGCGGTTTCCCCTTCTTGAATATAGGCATATTTAAAGTCCAATTTACGGGCATAGTCCACCACCGTTTGATAGGCGGCAGGCTCCAAAGGATGCCGCAACTGCTCGGGCAGATGGTCGCCCATCGGGGTGTATTGGTTCATAATGCTTGCGATGATTTGATCCCCAAACTGCTCTTTGAGAAATTTTAAATTCATCATCGCCTCATGCTCGATGGAAGGGAGCACCAAAAGCCGAACAATGACCCCTTTTTTGAGTAGTCCGCCCTCATCGAATTGGGGCGCGCCGATGGTTTTCACCATCCGCTCCAATGCTGCTTTTGCCACCTGCGGATAATCGGCGGCATAGCTGAAATTGGCGGCGGACTCGGTATCGGCATATTTCAAATCGGTCAGATAAATATCCACCGTATCCGCCAAGGCATCGATGGTTTCGGGGCGTTCATACCCGCTTGTATTATAGACGATGGGCAGATTTCCTTGATAAAGGCGCACCGCCTTTTGAATTTGCAACCAATGGTGGGTGGGGGTGACGAGATTGATGTTGTGTGCCCCCTGCCGCTCCAAATCGGCGAAGACTTCCGCCAATGCGGCGGGCGAGACGCTTTTGCCGCAGTCGGTGCGGCTGATGGCTTGATTTTGGCAATAGATACACCCCAAATTGCAACCGCTGAAAAAGATCGTCCCCGACCCGTTCTTCCCCGAAAGGCAGGGCTCTTCCCAAAAATGCAGGGCGGCGCGGGCGATCTTCATCTCTGCGCCTGCGCGGCAGAAACCCTTGGCGGAAAAGCGGTCGATCCCGCAGTTGCGGGGGCAAAGATTACAACGAGAGAGATCAAACATCGGTCTCTCTCCATTTCAAAAGAGCGACTGTTTCGCAATGGTGCGTGCGGGGGAACAAATCCACCGGTGTTGCGGAGACCGTCGCAAACCCGTTTTCTTCCAAAATCTTCAAATCCCTTGCCAAAGTGGCGGGGTTGCAGGAAACATAAACCAAGGTGGGCGGTGCCATTTGGATAATGGCATCCAGCGTTTGTTGGTCGCAACCCTTGCGGGGCGGGTCGACGATAATGACATCGAATGTTTTGCCTTCGTTTGCAAATTTTTGAGCGGCGTCCTTGGCATCGGCGCAGAAAAATTCCGCATTTTCGATGCCGTTGATTTTAGCGTTGATTTTCGCATTCTCAATGGCTTGGGGGACAATTTCTACCCCCACCAACTCTTTGCACTGCTCCGCCAACGAAAGCCCGATGGTCCCGATGCCGCAATAAAGGTCCAGCACCCGCTCCGCTCCCGAAAGAGCGGCAAGCTCAATGGCTTTTTTATAGAGCGCTTCGGTCTGGGCGCGGTTGACCTGATAGAAGGATTGGGGCGCAATGCGGTATCGTTTGCCCAATAAAATGTCTTCGATATACCCTTTGCCGCAAACCGTTTCGGTCCGCTTGCCTAATACCACATTGGTGTTTTTATCATTATAATTGATGCATACCGTTTGAATTTGGGGAAATCTCTGCCGCAGCGTTTCGGCAAATTCCTCTTTGAGCGGGAAGTCTTGGGCATTGACCACAAGGCAGACCAAAATTTCCTCGGTGGCTTCGCCGCGGCGGAGATAAAGGTGCCGCACCAAGCCGCTGTACCCCTGCTCTTCATAAGCGGGAATGCCCCGCTTTTTCATAAATTTTAAGGTCTCATCTAAAATTTCGTTGAAGATGGGCGGTTGGATGGCGCAGGGCGCCCCCGAGACAATTCCATGGCTGCCCGCGGCATAAAACCCCGCCTGCGGCTCGCCTTTGACTTGGCGGATGGGGAATTGGGCTTTATTGCGATATCCAAAGGGCGTGGGTGCGCCGATGGGCGCTTCGCATTGGAGAGAAAGCCCGCCGATGCGTTGGAGCTGCGCCTGCACTCTGCTTGCCTTCAACCGCAATTCTTCCTCATAGGAAAGATGCCAAAAAGCGCACCCGCCGCAGCGATGCCCCAAGGGGCAATCGGACTCCACCCGATAAGGTGAGCGGGTGAGCAGATTCAAGACCTTGGCATAGCCAAACCGTTTGCCCGCCTTGACCACCAATACTTCCGCTTCTTCTCCCGCGACAGTGTTTGGGATAAAAAGGACATATCCGTCCGCGCGGGCAACACCGAACCCTTCTTCGGTGTAGTCTTCGATTTTCACTTTTAAAACTTCATTTTTCTTCATAAAATTCATTTTACCACGATTTTTTTGGAGAAACAACTCTATTTACAAAAATATCTTATTATGTTATACTGAAATATCATATATTCTAAGGAGATAATAATGAAAAAAATCCTTCGCGTCATCGCCGTTGTTGCGGTTGTCGTTTTAATGGCAGGGTTGCTTTCTGCCTGTAATAAAGTAGATTATGCCATCAAGGTGGGCAATTCCGTCATATCGGAGAACGATTATAAGCGTGGGGTGGCAACCCTGCGTCAGAATTATCTGGAAGAATCGGGCGAGAAGGATTCCAAGCAGCTTTGGGTTACCAAGGACGAAGAGGGCAACACCCTTTCCGAGCTGCTGACTGCGGCATTGCAGCAAGATCTGATCCAAAAGAAACTATATGCCGAGCAATTTGAAAAATTGGGCCTTTCTTTTTCCGCCGAAGAAGAGCAGGCGATCACCGAAACGGTGGCGCAGGTGGCGGAAAGCTATGGCAGTATCACGGAATTTAATCAGGCGCTCGCCGACGGATACTATACCTACGATGAGTTTATGACCGAATATTACGATGCCTTTAAAAAGACCAAGGTTCTGAACTATTATTTTGGTGAAGGCGGGGAAAAACCCGTCTCGTTGCAGGACTTGAAAAATTATTACGCTCTGAACCATGTTTATGTCAAATTCATTTATATTACAAAACAGGATGAAGAAGGCGAATTTCTCACCGGCGATGATTTGAAGGACGCTCGCATGCGGGCGCAGACGGCGTTGGAATCGGCGCGGCGGGAGAGCGAGCGAGATCTCTTTCCGGACCTGATCGAGACCCATTCGGATATGAATTATTCCAAAAAAGACGGTATGGTCATCACCAACGACGGCTCATTTAATAAAAAGGTAGAAAAAGCCGCCTTTGGCTTGGAGCTTGGCGAGGTGGCCTTGGTAGAGACCGAAAATGCCTTGATGGTCTTAAAGCGGTACGACGGTACCACCGACGAGCTGTTCACCGCATCGTTGCGGCAGCAGACCTTGGAAGAGATCCGCGCCGAAGAGATCGAAGCGTTGCTGGCGGAATGGGAGCAGGGCTTGGCGGTCAAGATCAATCAAAAGGCGGTCAAAAAATACCGCCCCGAAAAATTTGTAAAAGAATAACTTTATTTTTTAGTCTGCTTGTGATACATTATAGATATAGAATCAGTTAAGGTAGGAGAAAAAATGGATCGAATTATTGTCAACGGACCTTGCCGCTTGGAAGGCGAGGTAGAGATTGCGGGCGCAAAGAATGCCATTGTGGCAATTTTGCCTGCCGCAATGCTGGTCAACGGCGTTTGCAAAATTGAAAATGTCCCGCAGATCAGCGATGTTGAAAATATCTGCAATATTCTGATCGCGATGGGCGCCAAGGTGCGCCGCTCGGGCGGGAACTGCCTGGAAGTGGATTGCTCGGCGGTGAAATGCACCGAAGTCCCCTATGAATATGCCCGCAAATTCCGCGCTTCCTATTACTTTTTGGGCGCGCTTTTGGGTCGGTTCGGGAATGCGACAGTGGCATTGCCCGGCGGCTGCCATCTGGGCGCGCGGCCGATGGACCAGCACATCAAGGCCTTTGAGCAGTTGGGCGCGCAGGTGGATATTCTGCACGGAAATGTCCATTGCCACGCCGAAAAGCTGGAAGGTTCGGGCATCTATCTGGATATGGTCTCGGTGGGCGCCACTATCAATGCGATGCTGGCGGCGGTCAAAGCCGATGGGCTGACAGTGATCGAAAACGTTGCCAAAGAGCCGCATATCGTCGACGTTGCAAACTTTTTGAACTCGATGGGCGCCAATATCCGCGGCGCAGGTACCGATGTCATTAAGGTGCAGGGCGTGGCGGATCTGCGAGGCGGAACCTATGCGGTCATCCCCGACCAGATCGAAGCAGGCACCTATATGGCGGCGGCAGCGGCGACCGGCGGAAG
>CALGEL010000090.1 GCA_937881855.1 uncultured Clostridia bacterium
TGCCCTTCGATATATTGCAGCTTGGTGGGCGGAGTGATGGTAATGCCGGTCACTGATTTTGCTTCGACGGTGACCACCCAAGTGGTTTGCTTATTGCCGTAGGTGATGGTCACCAGCTGGGCACCCACCTGATTGGGATTATAGCCGCTAACCGTCGCGTTTACGAGATAGTCGATCTCGGTCTTATCATCGTTGTATGTTACATACAGTTTAGTGCTTGTTTCCAAGGCTTCCCCTTGGATATAGGTCGATTTTGCATTTTGGTCGACGATGAAAGAGACCACCGCCCGCATGCCAACGTGAATATCAAAGGATGCGTTTTTTCCACCATAGGTGACAGTCACTCTATGTTGGCCCAGCTCATTGATATTGCTGTAAGAAAAGGTGACGCCGGAGGCGCCCATCGAGAGTTCTTCTTGGGAACCATCGTTGTAGTTAACCAAAATTTTACCGCCGGTAGGATCAAAGGGCTGACCTTGGATATACTCGGTTTTATTGGGTTCTTTGCTGATGGAAATGGAAGAAGCCTTCTTTTTCTGGGTTCGGATATTACTGATTAAGGTGCTTTTAGAGCCGTAAATGACCTCCACGTTTTGGGTGGTCGCAATAACATTATTGAACACCACCATATCCATGGTCATATCAATATCATCCGTTGTACTATCGGAATAGGTGACCCGCAATTGGGCATTTTCCACATCGAAGGGTTGGTTGATATAATAAACCATCTTCATTTTGGTGGAGAAAGATTTTCCGCCGCAGCCTTTCAGGCAGGTGACATTATTGGCGGCATCCTTGATATAAGCCAACCGTTGATTGAATTTCATCGAAGAAGAATCGCCGCCCGCCGCGTTAATCAGCGCGAAGGCGTCCTGCTCTTGACCGCAGGTATCGCAGATCATCGGGGTGACAACGTCGATTGTGCTGAGTGCTTTTTTGACGACTGCTACTTTATATGAAGTTTCAAAACCATTATACTGCACTTTGATGGTTTGCGCGCCTGACAGATTGGGATTAAAGCCGGACACAATTACCGAAGAATCGGCCATATCCAAGGTCTTGGTCACGCCTCCGTTATAATGAAGCAACAGAACACCGCCGGTCTTATCCAGCGCCGTCGCTTTATTTACAATATACTCCACCGTATTGGGGGTCTTGCCGACCGAGATGGAAGAAAGGCCCGCCGCTTCGGTTTTAATCTCGAAAGAAACTTCTTTGCCTGCATAGGTTGCCTTGACGGTCTGGGTTCCTGTTTTATTGGGGTAATATTGGGTAATCTCCGCCAAAGACAAAAATACTTCTTTGGTGGATCTGTCGCTATAAGTGACCTTAATGCGACCGCCTTCCAAATTCAACGCCTGACCCTGCACATAGTTGGTCTTGGTGGGTGCAGAAGTAAGAGAAATGGAGCTTATCGTTTTGGTGGGGCTCGCGGTGGGGATATGGGTATTGACCACCTGAATGGTATTGCTCATATCGTCTTCGCTGTAAAGACAATTAAAGCTTCCCACAAACTGCAAGGGGATGCCCGGCGCGGGTGCATTTGCCTTGACGGTGAATTTGACGCTGAAAAGCTTCCCACTGGTGCCTTTCAGGCAGTTTCCATCGCTGGCGGCAACAACCCTAATCGCTTGCTTGCCCGCTAAGTCTTGGGAAAACCGTTCATCGACGGTACCGGTGGCATTTTTGGCTTTATTGCCATTGATATTATATGTAATATCTGCATCCGCCGGTGTATTAAAATAGGTCGTATCATAAACCAAGTTGAAATCCACCGAACTGCATGCGGAAATATTTTCGTAGTTTACAGTTACGGTCACGGTATCTCCGACCGATACCGTTTCTTTATCGGTGGTCATATAAACCACTGAATCGGCTT
>CALGEL010000091.1 GCA_937881855.1 uncultured Clostridia bacterium
GAGTGCATCCTTGGTAAGGATGAGGTCACCAGTTCAAATCTGGTTAGCAGCTCCAAATTGAAGGATCGCTCCAATCGGGGCGGTTTTTCTTTTTTTGCGCAGTCTGGTGGCTCATCCCACGCGAAGCGTGTAATTAGATCAGTCGCTTTGCCGAAGGCAAATGCGATCACCAGTTCAAATCTGGTTAGCAGCTCCAGAAAAAAGGACTTCACGAAAGTGAAGTCCTTTTTTCAATGATGTTTGCCTTGCGGCAAATGATGTCGCTTCGCTAATGATGACGGCTTCGCCTAATGATGTGTGCCTATCGGCACATTGGGCAAACATTGCATCATTGCGAATGAAATGAGCAACATCATATTTGCAAAGCAAATGCATCATATTGCGATAGCGATACATCATTTTCCTAAATGAAATAAAAAATAACCCACAAATCTGTGGGTTATTTTTTTATTTCTTAATCTCGGGAAGGCTTGCGGCGGCGACGGACTGACCGACTCTTCTCGATTTTTCATCGGGGATATGGAGTTTGCATTTCTCTGCAAGTTCGGGGAATTCTTCATTCAAGACCTTATTGGCGCGGTCCAGAATAATGACACCGCCTTCGCCGGAGGTGACACGGCCCATAATCAGTACGTGTTTAATATCATAGAACAGGCTATAATATGCAATCGCATAACCGAAGTATACGCCGATGGTATCATAGATCGCAGCGGCGCGGGGATCCTTTTCAGCCATCAGACCCTGCACGACCTTTAATTTCTCGGCGGGGGACAAGTTTTCGTCCAGCTCGATGCCGGCGGCGGGAGCCAATTTAATGACACCGTCTTGGGAGAAGTATTTGACACCGCAACCATAGTCGCCGGACCATTCGTCCACCATTGCGTCCTTGGAATAGTCCACAGGTGCAAAGGCAAGTTCATTCAGCCAGCCGGTAATGTTGCCGGCGGGATCGACATAACCGCCCGCTTCGCTGGTACCCATCGCAATGCCCAAAACCGCATTGTCTTCCAGATCCATTGCGCCTGCCAGCGCAGTAACGTCGCCATCATTGGCAACTTCCAAAGGTACATTCTCACCAAATTCTTTGGCGATATCGATATACATATTTTTGACATACTTTTCAAAGTCTTCATCCGAAACCTTGATAAAGAGAGAAGCGGTCATAATGCGGTTATTGACATAGCAACCTGCGGAGGAAACACCGATGGCATCCACACGGGGCAGATGCTCTGCCGCGGATTTCATTGCCGCCATAATGCCTTCATATTGGTATTTGGGGTCGGCGTTGAGTTTGGGGAACCAAACGACTTCTTCGGAATAAACACTTTCACCGTCGATGACCGCGCTGACCTTGCGGTCGGAACCGCCTGCATCAAAGCCGATGCGGCAACCATCCAGATGGCGGCCGACAGGGGCGGCGGCTTCGTGGTTTTGGGGCGCTTCTTCGATGGGCTTCCATTCCACCACCAGATCTTTTTCGTAAATCTTCTTCATCATCATACAGTCGAAGGCTCTTGCGCCTTCGGGATTGTATGCTTTGGCAATTCCTTCGTAAATCACCTTGGAGCCGGCAATAATAACCTTATAGCCGCCCTTGACCCAAAGCAGGGTCTTAACAATACGCTCGACAAGGCCGATATTTTCTTCATCGTGGCCGGTTCCATCGGGAAACACAGTCATTTCAAAGGTGGAAACGAGACCGTTGTTGCGCTCGATACCGATGACGAGCTTTTCGCCGCCTGCCGCTTTGGCCTTGGCTTCAAACTCTTTAAAGACCAGAACCATCGGCTGAAAGCCCTGATCTAATTTTGCTTCAAGTTTAAGATTCATATTTAACCTTGCCTCCTATAATTGTTTTTAATACGTTGAAATCATCGTCTGTGATGATAATGTCTGCATCTTTTCCGGCTTCAAGAGAGCCTTTGCGATCATCTGCGCCAATCGCTTTGGCGGGGTTGAGAGAAGCGGCGGCAACCACTTTCCAGAAGGGCATGTCCGTATGGTCGCGGACATTTTTGACCGCATTGTTCAGCTTTAATACGCTGCCTGCGATGGTTCCGTCCTCCAAAAGACATTCAATACCGTTGACGATAATTTTTTGGCCGCCCAAGGTATATTCACCATCCGGCATACCGCCTGCGCGGGTGCAGTCGGTAATCAGAACGAAGTTATCGCCCTTGACCTTGGCAATCAGCTCGAAAAGACCTTGATGGATATGGAAGGTATCGCAGATCAGCTCGGTGGAAACATCCCGCAAAAGCGCCGCGCCGACAACACCGGGGTTGCGGTGCAAAAGACCGGTCTGAGCGTTGAAAAGGTGGGTGATATGAGAAGCGCCCGCATCGATACCCGCCATCGCATCTTCAAAGGAAGCATCGGTATGACCGATGGATACCCGAACATCGCAATTTTCGCAGATTTCTTTGATGGCATCAATACCGCCTTCCATCTCGGGCGCCATGGTCGCCACCGAAATGATATCCGCATTATCGATGACAAACTTGGCATCAGGCGCTTTGATATGCTCTTCCGCTTGCGCGCCCTTCTTTTTCGGGTTGATAAACGGACCTTCCAGATTGACGCCCAAAATCTCGGCGCCGTCCCAATCCTTGCTTTCTTCCTTTAAGGAACGAACCACATCCAAGGCGGTGTTGATTTCATCCATGCTGACGGTCATGGTGGTGGGGCACCAAGAAGTGACACCGTTTTTCATAATGCCGTTGGCCATTTTTTTGATACCGTCGGCCTTACCATCGGAAGTATCTTCGCCAAGATAACCGTGGATATGAATATCCACCAAACCCGGGGCGACATATCCGCCTTTGGCATCGATAATTTCTGCATCATCGGGAATGTCTTTTATATCGGTAATGCCGATAATTTTCTCATCAAACGCCAATGCGCTGTTTGGAAGAATACTATCGGGCAATACAATTTTACCATTTACTATGTATTTCATAAACCATCCTCCGTATAACTCTTATTAGATATTATAACATTAGTAATTATACATTTCAATATTATTAAGATGAAATTCTCTTTACTTTTACATATTTTTTTGATACAATAAGTTCAAATAAATTTAAAGGTGATTTTATGTATTATTTAGGTGTAGACTTAGGCGGAACCAACATCGCCATCGGTCTTGTAGACGAAGAATTTAAAATTGTTTTAAAGGATAAGGTTCCCACCGGCGCCTCTCGCCCCTTGGGCGATATTATGGACGATATGGCGGCATTATGCGCCTCGGTGGTCAAGCAAGCGGGGATCACATTTGATGATGTGGCCTACGCAGGCATCGCCGCGCCCGGCTCGGTGGACCCGAAAAAGGGTGTCGTTCGCTATACCAATAATATCAAGATGGAAAACTTCCCCATCTGCGAGGAGCTGAAAAAGCGAATTCCTCTCAAAGCGGTCTATTTGGAAAACGATGCCAACGCGGCGGCTTTGGCGGAAGCCAAGGTGGGCGCAGGGAAAGGTCATTCCAGCTTGGTGATGATTACGCTCGGCACCGGCGTCGGCGGCGGGATTGTCATCGATGGCAAACTATATTCCGGCTTCAACTATTCCGGCGCAGAGCTTGGCCATACTGTCATTGAAATGGGCGGCAGACCCTGCACCTGCGGCAGACTTGGTTGCTTTGAGGCGTATAGCTCCGCTACCGGCTTGATCCGTATGACCAAAGAAAAGATGATGGATAGCGCAAGCTCGATGATGTGGGATTTAGCCAAAAATAATATTGAGCGGGTCAACGGCCGCACCGCCTTTGATGCCGCCAAGAAGGGCGATAAAGCAGGTAAAGAAGTGGTGGATATGTATATCAAATATCTCGCCTGCGGTCTGACCAATATGGTCAATATCTTCCAGCCCGAAGTTCTTTGCATCGGCGGCGGTGTCTGCGGGGAAGGCAATTACCTTTTGAAACCGCTGATCAAATCCATCCGCCGCGCCGAATATGGCGCAGCCACCCAAACCAACTTCTGCCAAATTAAAATTGCCGAGCTTGGCAACGATGCGGGCATCATTGGTGCCGCCGCACTTGGAAACTAAACAAAAATGAGTCGCTGTTGCGACTCATTTTTTTATCTTTATATTTTGAATTAAAATTCCTGCCACAATACAGATCAGACCCAAGATGGAGAATAGGTTGGGAAGTCTTTGGTAATAAAGACCGGTCCAGACCATCGAAAGGAAGGGGGTCATATAGGCAAGGTTAGAAATTTTTGCGGTATCGCCGAAAGCGAGCGCCACCGCCCAAAGGGTATAGGCGATCGCGTAGGTGCAGATGCCGTTATATGCCAGACCCAATCCTTGCCAAAGAGTCAAAGAGATAGGTTCTCCCCGCATCAGCAGATAGACACCCGAAATCAAAAAGGTGGCCAGATAAAAGAACATCATCGCAATATAGTTATCATAATTGCAGCGTTTGTTCAGCACCGAGAACAGACCATAGGCGGTGGCGGCAAGAACGCAAAAGAGCGCGCCGATGAGCTGCGTATTATTCATCGCAAGGCTGCCGCCGGTGGTGGTGAGCATCACGCCGAAAAAGGAGAGCAAAATGGCAACCCCTTTTAAAGCGGTGAATTTTTCTTTTAAGATAACGCAGGCGAAAAGCACAGTCGCCAACGGCCAAAGATAATTGATGATAAAGGCTTTATCGGGGTCTTGCAGCAGCTCCATTCCGTAATACAACAGAAAATAATAAAGAAAGATCCCCATAGCACCCAATCCGAAAAGGATCAGATAATCCCGAAGCTTAATTTTTTTTAGTATTTTAAGATTGCCTTTGATGGCATTGAGCA
Source organism: uncultured Clostridia bacterium (assembly GCA_937881855.1). Classification (GTDB taxonomy): domain Bacteria; phylum Bacillota; class Clostridia; order Oscillospirales; family QAKW01; genus QAKW01. Next base: position 4,803 of record CALGEL010000091.1, read on the forward strand.
TCAAAAGAAATAAAAAGGCAAACAGCGAACTGATTGCCAAGACCTGCATACTGTCCATCGTCTGCAACAAAAGATCGGAAACCAGCGCAATGGTGGACCAGATGAAGATGGTTATGGAAGCATAGATATATGATTTTTTCATTTAATAGTCCTTTTGATAGCGGCTAATGTCTGATCGCTGATATGATGCTCGATTTTGCAGGCATCTTCGGCGGCGGTGGCTTCATCCACCCCCAGCTGCATTAAAAATTGGGTCAACACGGTATGCCGCTCATAAATTTTTTCAGCCAATTCCCTGCCCGCTTCGGTGAGCTTCAACGCACCGGAAGGCTCCATTTCCACATAGCCGCCCTTCTTCAAAAGCCCGATGGCGCGGGAGACGCTGGGCTTGCTGTAACCCATATATTCGCCCACATCGACGGAGCGAACGTCTTTACTCTTTTTGGAAAGAACATAGATGGTTTCCAGATACATTTCGCCCGATTCCTGAATAGCCATAATGATCGCTCCCTTCAATGGTTTTTTATCATCATAGCACACCTAAACAGAATTTTCAAGATTAGAAAATTTTTACAAAAAGGTGTTGACAATGGGCGGTGAAATTACTATAATATATTAAGGTTAGCCGTTGCTAACTTATTTTTAACGGTTTGGAGTTAGCATAGGCTAACTAGGGTGAGCAATCAAACTGGAACTCGCCGCAAAGCGGCATATTTTGGTGCTTTTTGCCCTATTCGTTCTCGTAAGGCGACAGCCTTACTTCGCCCAAATTGAACAAAAATCCCACAAAATCTCCTCGCTTTGCGGTCGAAGATTTTGAAAAGAGAGTTTTTTTGTTCAATCAAGGCAAAAACGCAGTCAATACTGTCGTATTGACGAGTATTTTAACAATAAGTGAGCGAAAAAACACCCTTTCAAAACGGTGTTCCAGTTTGATTGCTCACCCTAAGGAGAAATGAATGCATACATTAAAAGATATTAAAATTGGAAAGACCGCCAAGGTGGTGAAGGTCCATGGGGAAGGAGCCATTCGGCGCAGGATTATGGATATGGGCATCACCAAAGGGGTGGAGATCTATATTCGCAAGGCGGCGCCCTTGGGCGACCCCTTGGAGCTGACGGTGCGGGGCTATGAATTATCCCTGCGCAAAGCCGATGCGGAAATGATTGAGGTGGAATGAGATGAGTATTAAGATTGCGCTGATGGGCAACCCAAACAGCGGAAAGACCACGCTGTTTAATGCGTTGACCGGCTCCAACCAATATGTCGGCAACTGGCCGGGGGTGACGGTGGAGAAAAAGGAAGGTAAGATGAAAAAGTATCCCGGTGTGGTGCTGACCGACCTGCCCGGTGTCTATTCCCTTTCCCCTTATACCCCCGAAGAAGTGGTTTCCCGCAATTATTTAATTGAAGAAAGCCCCGATGCGATTTTGAATATCGTGGACGGCACCAATTTAGAGCGGAACCTGTACTTAACCACCCAGCTGATGGATATCGGCATCCCTGTGGTCATCGCCATCAATATGATGGATATTGTCCGCAGAAATGGGGATGAGATTGATATTCCGTTATTGAGCAAGCGGATGGGATGCCCCATTGTCGAAATCTCGGCATTGCGGCTGGAAGGCATCGAAGAAGCCGCCGAAGCCGCCATTGATGCCGCCAAGAGCGGTCGCATTGAAGCCAACCACATCTTTTCGGGACGATTGGAGCACGTCATCGCCCATATCGAAGAAGCGGTGTTGCACCACCTGCCGGAAGAAGAGCAGCGGTGGTATGCCATCAAACTGTTTGAGCGGGATGCCAAGGCGGTGGAAAAACTGAACATTTCCCAAGAAAAGCTGGACCATATCGAAGCGGATATTCAAAAGTTGGAGCGTAAGTTGGACGATGATGCCGAAAGCATCATCATCAACGACCGCTATGATTATATTACAGGTCTGATGAAGGAGTGCTTTATCAAAAAGAATGCGGGTAAGTTATCGGTCTCCGACCGCATCGACCGCATCGTCACCAATCGGTTTTTGGCATTGCCCATCTTTGCCCTGGCGATGTTTTTGATCTATTATCTTTCCATTGGTTCCATCGGCGCTTGGTCGGTGGGCTTTATGAACGATACCCTTTTTGGGGAATGGATCATTCCCGCCGTTTCCGGCGGAATGGAAGCGCTGGATTGTTGGCCTTGGCTGACCAGCCTGGTCGCCGATGGCATTATCGGTGGTGTTGGCGCAGTTTTGGGCTTTGTCCCCCAGATGATGATTTTGTTTTTACTGCTCTCTCTGTTGGAAGATTGCGGCTATATGTCCCGCGTGGCCTTTATTATGGACCGTATCTTCCGTAAGTTCGGTCTTTCGGGCAAAAGTTTTATTCCCCTGCTGGTAGCGTCCGGTTGCGGTGTGCCGGGGATTATGGCCTCCCGCACCATCGAGCAGGAGCGGGACCGCAAAATGACTATTATGACCACCGGCTTTATCGTCTGTGGCGCCAAACTGCCGATTGTCGCGATGATTGCGGGCGGGCTGTTTGGCGGCAGTGCCTGGGTGGCCACCTTTGCCTATTTTTTGGGCATCGGCGCGGTCATCCTTTCGGGATTGATGCTGAAAAAGACCAAGATCTTTGCGGGCGATCCCGCCCCCTTTGTGATGGAACTGCCTGCCTACCACGCGCCCATCGCGTCCAATGTTCTGCGTACCACATGGGAGCGCGGTTGGGATTTCATCAAGCGCGCGGGAACCGTCATTTTGGCGGCCAGCGTCATTATTTGGACGCTCAATAACCTTGGATTCCAAGGCGGTATCCGCTATATCGGCGGTGGGAACGAGCCTTCCATTCTCCAAATGATAGGGAAAGGGATCGCCGTCCTTTTTGCGCCCTTGGGCTTTGGTCAATGGCAGGCGGCAGTCGCCACCATTTTGGGCTTGGTCGCCAAAGAAGAAGTGGTCGGTGTATTCGGTACGCTGGGTAGCCAAGGTGCCGAGCAGTTTATCTATGACCTTTGGGGCGGTAGCGGCTTGGTTGGCATCTCCTTTTTAATCTTTAACCTGCTTTGCGCGCCTTGCTTTGCGGCGATGGGCGCCATTCGCCGAGAGATGAACGATTGGCGCTGGTCGGCGGGAACCATCACTTATATGTGCGTTTTCGCCTACGCCGTTTCGCTGATGGTCTATCAGTTCGGCAGTTGGTTTGTCGGCGGCGGAAACGTGATCGGAACCATCGCGGCGGCAGTGGTGCTGGCGGTGATGCTCTTTATGTTACTGCGCCCCGACCCGAATAGGAAGGTGAAATAAAATGAATTGGCCGTCTATTATTATTTTAGGAATGATTATTGCGGTGGTTTTAGCGATAATTATTCGTGGAATTATCCGCAAAAAGCAGGGGAAAAGCTCCTGCTCCTGCGGGTGCGGCGGTTGCGCACTACGAGAAACTTGTCACAAGAAATAAAAATAAATACCGCGATGCAACGCATCGCGGTATTTATTATTCAGTTCTCATTGGGCGGCAGATGGGTCGGACAGTGAAAACATTTTGGGTGTATTTTTTTAATATGCGGGCGGCGTTGCGGGCCGCTTTCTCATCTTCAAAGATGCCGAAAACAGTACTGCCGCTGCCGGTCATTAGGGCAAGGGTTGCCCCTTGCTGTTGCAGGGTTTCTTTTAAGCGTTGGATGGGCGGGCATAAGGGGATGGTGACATTTTCCAGAACATTGCCTGCCGATTTGGCAATTAAGGAAAGATCTTGATTTTTCAATCCTTCAATGACTCCGTCGGTATCGGGATGGGCGGGAATGCCTGTTTCCGCCAGGGCGGTGAAGATGGCTTTGGTATTGGCGCCGGCGCGGGGCTTGGCCAGAACAATATGGCAATCTTTCAGCGGCGGCAGGGGAGAGAGAATTTCGCCGACCCCTTCCGCCAGCATAGTCCCGCTATGCAAAAAGAAAGGAATGTCTGCGCCCAGCGGGGTTAAAATCTCGGTGGCTTTTTGGGTGGGGAAGGAGACATTATATAACCGGCAGAGAGCGGAAAATACCGCCGCGCCATCGGCACTGCCGCCGCCCAACCCTGCGCCCGATGGGATATTCTTTTTCAGATCGATGGATACAGAATAGTCGGAAATTTGGGCTTCCTTAAAAAAGGCAAGGGCCACCTTATAAACGATATTGCGCTCGTCGGTGGGGATATAGGGTAGGTTGCAGGTGATGGTAATGCCCTGCTCTCCGCCATCCCGCACCACCTGAATATCATCGTAGAGCGAGATGCCTTGAAAGACCGAGCGGAGCAGATGATAGCCATCTTCCCGCTTGCCTACAACATCTAAGCTGATATTGATTTTTGCATAAGCTCTTAAAGTAACCGATTTCATAGGAGCTCCTTTATACATTCTTATCTTTATTTTATCATAATCACTCTTTTTTGCAAGAAAAGATTGAAATTTAATCTGAATATGTTAAAATAATATCAATTAATTTTTGGAGGAATGAAGATGAAAGCTGTGATTTCGGTCATCGGTAAAGATAAGGTGGGCATTATCGCCCGCATTTCCAATATCTGCGCTGAAAACAATGTGAATATCAACGATATTACCCAGAAGGTGTTGCATGAGACCTTCACGATGATTATGTGGGTAGAGATGGATGCATCCGAAAAGGATTTTGCCACCATCGCCAAAGAGCTGGAAGGTGTTGGCGAAGAGATGGGGCTGATCATCCATGTGATGCATGAAGATGTGTTTGATTCGATGCATCGGATCTGAGGTGCGGTATGTTAAGAAGAAGTGAAATTTTAGAGACCATCAAAATGATTGATGAGCAGCATCTGGATATCCGCACCATCACGATGGGGATTTCCCTGTTTGATTGCGTGGATCGGGATGTGGATGCTTTTTGCGATCGGGTTTATGAAAAGATCACCCGCCTTGCAGGTAATCTGGTGCAGACCGGCGATGAGATCGCCCGCACCTATGGGATCCCCATCATCAATAAGCGGGTTTCGGTCACCCCCATTGCGCTGGTGACTCCCGGCTATTCGGTGGAGGATATGGTCAAGGTCGCCAAGACCTTGGAAAAGGCGGCGATCACCTGCGGCATCAATTTCGTCGGTGGTTATTCCGCCTTGGTGCATAAGGCGGCCACCCCCAGCGATCTCAATCTGATCCGCTCGTTGCCTATCGCGTTGAAGGAAACTTCCCGCGTTTGCTCTTCTATCAATGTCGCCACCACCAAGGCGGGCATCAATTTGGATGCCATTGAGCTGATGGGTAAGATCATCCGCGAATGCGCCGAAGTCACCGCCGAAGAAGATTCCATCGGTTGCGCCAAATTGGTGGTGTTTGCCAATGTTCCCGAAGATAATCCGTTTATGGCGGGCGCGTTCCACGGTGTCGGGGAAGGGGATTGCGTTATCAATGTGGGCGTTTCGGGCCCCGGTGTGGTCAGCAGCGCCATTCGTAAGCATCCCGAAGCGAACATTACCGAAGTGGCGGACATTGTCAAAAAGACCGCCTTTAAAATTACTCGAATGGGGCAGATGGTGGCAAACGAAGCCTGCCGCCGCTTGAATGTTCCCTTTGGCATCGTCGATCTTTCGTTGGCACCCACCCCTGCGGTGGGGGATTCAGTCGCTCATATTTTGGAAGAGATGGGCTTGGAGCGTTGCGGTACCCACGGCACCACCGCCTGCCTGGCTCTGCTCAATGATGCGGTCAAAAAGGGTGGCACCATGGCCAGCTCCCATGTGGGCGGTCTTTCCGGCGCCTTCATTCCTGTCTCGGAAGATGCGGGGATGATCGAAGCCGCCGAGATCGGCACCTTGACTCTGGATAAATTGGAAGCGATGACGGCGGTCTGCTCGGTCGGCTTGGATATGATCGCCATCCCCGGCGATACCCCCGCTTCCACCATTTCCGCCATCATCGCCGATGAGATCAGCATCGGTGTCATCAATAATAAGACGACTGCGGTGCGGATCATTCCCGCTATCGGCAAGGATGTGGGCGATAGTGTCTCCTTCGGCGGCCTGCTGGGTGAAGCACCCATTATGCCCATCCACCGCGAGAGCAGCGAAAAATTCATCTCCCGCGGCGGCAGAATCCCTGCCCCCATCCATTCTTTGAGAAACTAAGGAGAATATAATAAATGAGTTTATTACTGCCGAATGTCTGGGGGAGAGGCGCGCTCTTTTCCTATTCCGGATTGTTG
>CALGEL010000092.1 GCA_937881855.1 uncultured Clostridia bacterium
CCCGGTGTCCATTGAGTTTTTCATGGGCTCGCCGGAGGATAATAGTGCCCTGCTGCTTTACAAGGGGATTATGGAACAGCTCCAGCCCTATCTTGCCAGCGGCGTGCTGGTGGCCGGTTCGGGCCGTACCGCCTTCGAGGACACCTGCGTGGTGGATTGGGATGCGGAATTTGTGGCGGAGACATTTGCGAGCCGCCTTGCCGGTTATTACAAAGACGGACAAGTGCCGGATGTGATCTGCACCGTGTCGGACAGCTTCGTGGATGCCTGCGTTCAGGTGCTGCTGGAAAAGGGCGTGGAGCGGGTGTTCCTGATGGATGGCGATGCCATTGCCGAGACCAATCTGAACCGCCAAATTCTTGCGACGGTGGATACCGTCGGCAAGCCGAAAGCCGCTGTGGCCAAAGAGCGGGTGCAAGCCATCGCGCCGCAGGCGCAGGTGCAGGCGGTGGCGGAATTTTTGAATGACCGGACCGCAGAAACGCTGCTCAATGAGTCCTTTGATTTTATCATCGATTGCATCGATGATGTTCCCGCCAAGGTGCTTTTGGCGGAGCATTGCAGAGAACATAAAATTCCGCTGGTCATCTGCTGCGGTACCGGTAACCGCTTAACTTCCGAAGGGTTGCGGATCGCCAATTTCGATCGGACTGCGGGTTGCCCGCTGGCAAAGAAACTGCGGTTGCTTTTTAAAGAACGGCGGTTTTCCAAACTGAAAATGCTCTTTTCCGATGCGCCCACCATCGCGGTGGCACCCATCGAAGATGGCGGCAAGCGTACTGTCGGCTCCATCTCTTATGTTCCCGCCGTCGCGGGATTGAAACTTGCCGAAGCAACCCTTACTGCATTGATTGCAGGAAGCGAAAAAACATATATTCCGAAATAATAACTAAGTTTGCCCTTGCGGGCAAGTGAAGTTGCCCTAAGGCAGTGAAGTTACTTCGTAGTGAAGTTTGCTTTGCAAGTGCTTTGGGCAAACTTAAACTTCACTTGGGCGAAGCCCAAACTTCACTGCAAAAGATTGCAACTTCACTTTTACATGTAAAAACTTCACCAAAAAACCCGAAAAGAAAAAATTTCTTTTCGGGTTCTTTTGTGTTATTTTAAAGGACGCGGATCGTCGGTCAAACCAAGAATATAATCGGCGGAAACATTATAATGCTTGCTGAATGTGATAAGAACATCGTGGGGTGTTGCCCGCAGTCCGTTTTCATAGCGAATATATGAATTTTTGCCGATGTTTGCAATCTCGGCACACTCTTTTTGCGTTAGTTCGTGATCTTCTCTTAAATCTCTCAAACGTAGCATACAATCACCACCTTTGAGATTATTATAGACAAATACCCCATATGGAGTTGACAAAATGCCCCATATGGGGTATTATCAAAACAAAGAATGGATAAAGGAGATCTTTTTATGTTTTCGCCGCAAGAGAGTATAAAGGAGTTTATCAGCGATTATAAAAGGTTATTTTTAGAAGAATTTACGGATTTTTATAATATAAATCAATTTTTAGAGCAAAAGAAGAAAAAAGCGGCGGTTTGTGTTCTCTGCGATGCTTACGAAGAACGGTTGCAAGTTTGGCTCATTTTTTGCTGGGGAAACGGAATGAAAGATAATCTTGACCATTTTAAGTATCCGATGAACCCGAATGTGAATGAAAGCGAGCCGGATTTATATTTGCGTGAATTTGTCGTACGGCGTTTGCCGGCATTTCAGGCGGCAACAGAAAAAATAGCGCAAAGAGTGAAGGAGGTCTCCAAGGAAGAATATGATGCGATTTTGGAATATTACACATATTTGGAAACCCTTCTGCCAAAAATTGCCCATTTGAAAGGCTTTGAGTTGGGCGATCAAATTCTTCCGCTGATTGAATCGGGGTATGCTTCGGATTTGATTTATACCCAAGCATATCGTAAAAAGGTTTCGCGGTGGAGTGAACTCGAACTTTGAAGAGAAAAACCGCTCAAAAAGAGGTGGGATTTCGTCGCAAGGATCCCGACGGCGTATGCCATACTCCGAGTGGTCCTTGCGGCGAAAAGCCATAAAAAAAGAACCCGATTTTTCGGGTTCTTTCCTATTTTCTTGGCGGTGCCGCCCTTTTTCAGCGGTTATTTTACAAGGAGTTTTGCGAGTATCGGTCGTTGTACTTTGAGCGCCCCCTTGGGGCAAAATTCCTGACAGCAGAAGCAACGGATACATTTTTTGCGGTCGATTTTCGGTTTATGGTTGATCATTTCAATGGCATCGGCGGGGCAGACCTTAAAACATTCCTTGCAGCCGATACATTCGGCGGGGGTGAGCATCGGCTTGGATGCCAAGGCGCGATCCATCACCACCGCGCTGATTTTACCGAAGAATTTTTCCGAGCCGCGGTTGAAACGCAGGCTACGTACCGCCTTGACTAATTGATAGTCGGGGATGATTCGCTCTTTCCAATCAATGCCGCAGACATCCAGTTCTTCGGCGGTTTGGGGGATCAATCCGCGGTGTTGGGCGGCCACCAAGGTGGGTACTTCCTGCGGTTTTAAGCCGATGATGGCGGCGCCCAGCAGGTCGGCGGCGTGGGGATTTTGGGATGCGATGACCACCCCGATGGGGCGGGGAGTTCCCGCGGTGGGACCGTTACCTTCCATACCCACAATGCCGTCGATGATATGCAGGCAGGGCTTGAAATATTCATTGAGATCAATGATCATATCGGCAAAGTCTGCCGGTTCGGGGAAGCGGTAATGATATTCCGGCTTGACGGTGCCCGGAATGGTACCGAAGATATTTTTGGCGGCGGCGCTCAAAGTCATCATTCCGTGGGTTTTCAGTTTGCATACATTGATGATGGCATCGGCATCGTCCAGCCAGCCGGTATAGGCAAATTCTTTATTGACCTTTCCTTGGGGGAACTGCGCCTGCTTGACCGAAAAATCGGAGTTTAGCTTGGCATCGGTGGTTTTGGCAATCTCTTTCATACCGGTGACCGCGTAGATGCGGTCTAAATACACCTTGGTATAGATCCCGCCGGGGCTATCCCCGATGGTGACCGACGCACCCTTTTGGCAGAGCATCTGCACCAACACTTGCAGCAGAGCGGGGTGGGTGGTAGCGGCGGCTTCGGGTTTGAGCATACTGACCAAGTTTGCCTTGATGGCAATCTTCATGCCGGGGCGCACCCAATCCAGCCCACCGATGGGATCGAGCGCTTCTTTCAGCGCGGTATAAACCTGCTTGGGCTCATAGCCTGCGCAGGCGGTGATAGCAACTTTATTCATCGTCGGCTCCTTTTTCAAAGTAGTTTCATTGTAACATAAAAGAAGTTAAAATACAATTTGAAAAATCAATAGAACTATGATAAAATGATTTTATATCGTTCTAAAAGGAGAAATTTAGAGAATGAGTGAGAAGATTTTTAATGTCAAAGACTATGGCGCCAAGGGCGATAGCATTACCTTGGATTCCCCCGCTATCCAAAAAGCGGTGGACGCTTGCCATCAAGCGGGTGGTGGTGTTGTATACTTCCCCAAGGATATTTATGTTCTGGCGACCGTCTTTTTGAAGGATAATGTACATATTCAGTTTGAAGATGGGACCGATATTTTGGGCGCATTGGATTTTTATGCCTATGCCCAGCAGGAAGAGATTGATTATCCCTTATATCAGGATGCGTCCCATTCCTTTTTTGATCTTGCGATGTTTGTCGGCAAAGGTTGCAAGAATATCTCCATCAAAGGCAAGGCCTGCATCAATATGCGGTCGGTCTGGGATGAAGATGGGGTGCGCGGCAAGGAGATTAAAAACCGCGGTCCCAAATGCGTCTCTTTGAAGGAATGCGACGATGTGGAATTGGCGGGATTTGAGATTAAGTTCGCCACCGATCTGGCGATCTATTTTGCAGGGTGCAATCGTGTGGAAATCCATCATATTAAGATGCAGGCCTATATTGACGGCATCTCGCCCGATAATTGCCATGATGTCAATATCTATGATTGCGATGTGGTATCGGGAGACGATGGCATTGTATTCAAATCTTCCTATACGCTCAATCGCTTGGGCATCTGCAAGAACATCCATGTTTGGAATTGCAAGGTTTCCAGCCGTTGCTCCGCTCTTAAATTCGGTACCGAGACCAACGGTGGGTTTGAAGATATTTTGATCGAAGATATCGATGTCTATGATACTCGCCTGACCGCCATCGCCATCGAAAGCGTGGATGGCGCGGTCATCGATGGGGTGACGGTGCGGGACATCCGCATCAAGAACACCAACGGTCTGCTCTTTGTCTATCTGGGCGATCGGATGCGTGGCCCCGAAGGGCGCCAAGTGGGCGAAATTCGCAATGTTACCTTGGAGGATATTATTGCCGAAGGTCCTTATGAACCGTATATGACGGTTCCTTTGAACTATACCGCCTATTATGAGAAGAATTATCTGCAAGAGCCTTGGGTGCTGCATAGCAGAGTCGATCGCTTGCCAAAGGAGATGCAAAATCTGACCAGAGAGGATGGTTGGCAGCTTTCTTCCAATATCGTGGGTATGCCCGACCGCCCCTTGAAGAATATCACCTTGAAAAATGTCCATTTGAAGGTGGCAGGCGGGGTCAAGGAATATCGAAAAGAGATCCCTGAACCCACCGCACCCTATCCCGAAATTTATAATTTAGGCCATATCTTGCCTGCCAAGGGCATCTTCTTCCGCCATATCGATGGCTTGACTTTGGAGAATGTGAAGGTGGAAAGTTACCGCCCCGACGCTCGTGAAGATTTTGTATTTGAGGATGTTGAAAACTTAATTCAAAAATGAACGAAAAAATTCTGATCATCGAAGATGAACTGAATATTGCCCGAATGCTCCGCTTGGAATTGGAGCGGGAAGGCTATTTATGCACTGTGGCTACCGACGGCGAAGCAGGGCTGGCCGCCGCATTGAGCGGGGAATATGCCTTGGCGCTTTTGGATGTGATGTTGCCGAAAATGGATGGTTTTGCGGTGCTGAAAGCCTTGCGGGAAAAATCTTCCATGGCGGTGATTATGCTGACTGCCCGCGGGGAGATCGAAGACCGTGTGGAAGGGTTGGAATTGGGTGCGGATGATTATCTGACCAAGCCCTTTGCCATGCGGGAGCTGACCGCCCGCGTCCGCACCGCCCTGCGCCACGCAAAGCCCGCCGAAACCCATCGGCTCACCTGCGGAAAATTGCAGCTGGATCGGTTGCAGGGCAAGGTGTGGCTGGATGGGGAAGAACTGCTTTTGACCCATAAAGAATTGGAGATTTTGGCCTATTTTATGAGCCATCAAGGGGAGACCTGCTCCCGCGAGGAACTGCTGCGGGAAGTCTGGGGCTATGATTATATGGGCGATACCAACCTGATCGACGTTTATATCCGCTACCTGCGAGGGAAGATCGGCGTGCAGTATTTCAAAACGGTCCGTGGTCTGGGCTATATCTTTGGTGATGCCGATGAATAAGCAGGAAATTAAGGCGACATATAAGCGTGATCTGAGCGCGCTGAAATTTGAATATAAGACCGATAAGACCCGCCGCCGCTATGCCTGGCGCATCAAAAAAGCGGAATTGAAGTATGCCATCAAGGTGGCAATAAAATCCGAAAAGAAGGCCGCCAAGCGGGAACTGAAAAAAGAGAAGCGGGAATATAAAAAGGAAGCCTATCTGCAAAAGGGCATCTTTTTGGAGAAAAAGGCGCGTCTGAAAAAGAAGATGCGGGATGCTTTGGGGAGTGTGGTCCGCATTGTCACCGACCGCGCGCCCGAATCCTTGGTCGGCGGTCTGACCTTGAATTACGTTTTGATCTTTTTGTTGGTCGGTATTTTGCAGGCGGTATTTGTCGGCATATCGGCAAACTATGTCTTGGAAGATCGGGCGACGCAGACGCTCTATACCATCTCCGCCTCGCTGGAAGCGGGTGGTTTGGAAGAGCAGGTCGCCAAAGCCTTGGCGGAAGAAAACGATATGAATATCACGCTCTTTCAAGGCGGCGATGTGGTATATTCTTTCGGGCTGGAAGAATATCAAGGAGAGATTCCCTTTAATGAGCAGGCAGAAGAACCCTTCGCCCATATGGTGCAGGCAGAAAAATTGCTGATTTTGACCGAGCAGGTGGAAGGACCCGACGGAACATATTATTTGACCCTTGCCAAGAGTATGCAAAAGGAGGATGCGATCCTTTCGGTGATGGTCAACCTACTGCTCCTTGCCATCGGCATTGCCTTGGTCGCCAGCTATTTCATCGGCTATCGCGCCACCCGAAAAGCCTTGCGCCCCATCGGTATTTTGGGAAGGGCGATGGAAGAAATGTCTGCCGCCAAGCTTTCCGATCGGCTGGAAACCGCCGATATCCGCACCGAATTGGTGGAAGTGGTCCATTCCTATAACGGAATGTTGGATAAGATTGAAGATGCTTATGAGCGGCAAAAGCAGTTTGTCTCGGATGCGTCCCACGAACTGCGTACCCCGCTGGCGGTCATCCACGGCTATGCCGATATTCTCTCCCGCTGGGGCGGGGAAGATCCTGCGGTACGTCAAGAAGCGATCGATGCCATTTTGAGCCAATCGGCGAATATGGAAATCCTTTTGGAGCGGTTGCTTTATATTGCCCGCAGCGAAAGCGGAAAACTTCGCCCGAAGGTTGAAACGGTGGATTTGGCACCGCTCTGCAACGAACTTTTGCAGGAATTTCGCCTGCTCCATCCCGACCGCTCTTATAAATTGGAAGGGAACGCCACCGCCGAGTGCGATCCTGCGATGATGCGGCAGTTATTGGTCATCCTTTTGGATAATGCGTCGAAATTCACCGCCGATGGCGGTCATATCACCATTGCATTGCAGCAGGCGGAAGGCAAGACGATCTTGCAGGTGCGGGATAACGGCATCGGCATGAGCAAAGAGATTGCCGAGCGTGTGTTTGAGCGTTTTTATAAAGGGGATAGTTCCCATAATCAAAAAGGTTATGGTTTGGGTCTATCCATCGCCAAGATTTTGGCGGAAAGCCAAGGCGGCGCCATCGCTGTGGAATCCAAAGAAGGCGAAGGCTCTGTTTTTGCAATAACCATATAAAAAAGCAGCGAAGTTTATTCTTCGCTGCTTTTTAGTTTATGATAGGTTGTCAGAAATTGATTCATTTCGTCTAAAAGGCGTTCCTTGGCAGAGATCTTTAAGGTGAAATAGGGCTTGGCGCCGATGGAATAAAGCACTCTTCCTTTCATTGAATGAATTAAGGCGGAAAGGTGCTGCGGCTCCGGCTCGGCGGTGAAGAACAGAACCGAATCCATTTTCTGCTTAATATCGGTGATGCCGCAGCTGCGGGCGGCGGCGCGCATCAGCGCAATCTTCATCAGATTTAAGATGGGCTCGGGCGGATCGGAAAAGCGATCGCAAAGTTCGTCGGTCATATCCATATAATCCTCTTGGGTTTGGATGGCGGCGATCTTTTTATAAAGGTCGATCCTTGTCTTCTCGCTGGGAACATAATCTTTGGGGATAAAGGCGCTGACCGAGATATCCACCGCGCAATCGGCTTCGGGCGGGGCGGTCTTGCCCTGCTCTTCCAATACCGCTTCTTTTAAGATCCGCATATACATATCATAGCCAACGACGTTCATCTGCCCGTGCTGTTTTTCGCCCAAAAGGGCGCCTGCGCCTCGGATCTCCAAATCCCGCATGGCGATTTTAAGGCCACTGCCAAATTCGGTAAATTCCCGAATGGTTGCCAACCGCTTGGATGCCACTTCGTTGATGATGCTACCCTGCCGATAGGTCAGATAGGCATAGGCACGGGTACTGCTTCTGCCCACCCGACCGCGAATTTGATGGAGCTGGGAAAGCCCCAGCCGATCGGCGTCTTCGATGATGAGCGTATTGGCAAAGGCGACGTCGATGCCGGTCTCGATAATGGTGGTGCAGATGAGAATATCGATCTCGTGGTTTAACACCTTTTCCCAGGTCTTTTCCAATTCCGTACCGCTCATACGCCCGTGGGCGACGGCGATGCGGGCGTCGGGCATCTTTTCGCTCAAATCGGCGGCGATGCGGTCCAGCGCATCGATATCGTTCTTCATATAGAATACGCATCCGCCCCGTTTGAGTTCGCGGGCGATGGCAGAGAGAATCAGATCCCGCTCGTATTCCAGAACATAGGTGGTGACCGGCTGGCGGTCGGCGGGGGGATCTTCGATGATGGAGAGATCCCGAATGCCCGATAATGCCATATTCAAGGTGCGGGGGATGGGGGTGGCGCTCATGGTCAATACATCCACGCCCACCGAAAGCTCCTTGATCTTTTCTTTATGCTTGACCCCGAACCGCTGCTCTTCGTCGATGATCAGCAACCCTAATTTTTTGAAATGCAGATCCTTGGAGAGCAACCGATGGGTGCCGATGATGATATCCAACCGCCCGCTTTCCAAATCTTCTTGGATTTTTTTGGTCTCTTTGGCGGTGCGGAACCGATTGAATACCGCGGCGTTGATGGGGAAATCGGCAAACCGCGCCTTGACGGTCTGATAATGTTGCTCCGAAAGGATGGTGGTGGGGCAGAGAATGGCGACCTGATAGCCATTATCCACCGCCTTGAAGGCGGCGCGCAATGCCACTTCCGTCTTGCCAAAGCCCACATCCCCGCAAAGCAGGCGGTCCATCGGATGGGGCTGTTCCATATCCTTTTTGATCTCTTCCACACACCGCACTTGGTCGGGGGTTTCTTCGTAGGGGAATTGCTCTTCAAACCGCATTTGCCAATCGGTATCGGGGTCGCAGGGGATCCCTTGGGCTTGCAGCCGCTTGGCATAAAGGGCAATCAGCTCTTTTGCCACTTCGCGGGATTGGTTTTTGACCTTGGCTTTGGTCTTTTCCCAAAGGCTTCCGCCCAAGCGGGATAATTTCACCGCCCGATCTTCGGCGGTGCCGATATATTTGGAAATTAAATCCAGCTGCGGGCAGGGGACAAACAGGGTATCCCCCTTATCGTAGCCGATGACGATATAATCCTTGGTCACCCCTTGGTTTTCCACCTGACGAATGCCTTTATAAACACCGATCCCGTGGGAAACGTGCACCACTAAATCGCCGGGGGTAATATCGTTGAAGGATTTGATCTTCTCGCCTTTGGGTTGCCCGCGGCGGCGGGCAAGAGAACCCTGCCGCTTGCCGCTGTCGGAGAGAATTAAAAGCTTGGCATCGGGCAGGCGAAGATTGCATTGGAATGCGCTTTCAATGCAACAAACCGCCTTGGCTTTGGGGGTATCGGCAAGGGGGATATGGGCTTCGGCAATCATTGCCGAAAGCTCCTGCAATCGCATTGCATTGCCCAAAAGGCAGACGGTATATTGCTCTTCCACCGCTTGTTGCAGTTCTTTGATCAGCGCATCTTCCTGATAGAAGGGGATGCGGTCTTCCAAGGCATGCATCTGCCGATAGGCGCCCAGTTTGAGATCGGCGGGGCCTACCGCCAATGCGCCGAACAAAACGGTTTTTTCATTAAAGCGTTGCTCGAAGGCTTCCCGATCTAAAAAATAAGCGCCGTCGGCGGTATAGATGCCTTTTTTGAGCAAGCGTTCCCGCTCCTGCTGCAACTGCCAATCCATAAAGGAAAAGATTTTTTGCTGGGAAGCGTATTCTTCGATAAAGAGCCAGCCTTGGTGCAGATCCAGCGGGGTGAAAAGTTGGGGGTAGAGCAGGGGCAGGTACTTATCAGCGGCGATGGGTCTGCCGTTTTCCAACCGCTCGATATCTTCCTTTAAGCCGCTGTTTTCCTTTTCGGAAAGCAGTTTTTTCAAAAGGGGGAGCAGTTGTTGCTCTTCTCCGCGGCGGGCGCGGGCGGCAACGATCTCTGCTTGGTCGATGGTCTCCAAGGTGCGCTGGGAGAGAACATCGAAGGTGACTATACGGTCGATTTCATCCCCGAAAAATTCGATCCGTAAAGGATCGGGATAGTTGGGAGAGAAGATATCCAAAATCCCGCCGCGGCGGGCAAAACTGCCCCGCCCTTCCACCAGCTCGAAGCAGGAATAGCCCTGCTCGGTCAGCCAGTCGGCAAGCTCGTTGATGTCGTATTCCGCGCCTACCTTTAAAGAAAGGGTGGCGGATTTGGCGGTCTTTTGGGGCGGTGCGATGGGCATCAAGAGCGCCGAAAGGGGCGCAAGGATCAGTTTATAATCCCCCTGCCGCAACTTGCGTAAGGTCTCCGCCTGCTCGCTTTCCCGCTCGCGGGAGCGGGCAGAATAAGTGTCAAATATAAGATCCCGCTCCGGCAGATAATAGATGTCATCCCCCAAAAGGGCGCGCAGATCCGCGAGAATTTCAGCCACCCCCGCCTCTTCGCGAAGGATGAAAATTCCCTTATCATTCGATTGTTTCAATAGATAGGCGGCGGTGAGCAGGCTTGCCTTACCCAGCATCCCGCTGAGCGCGGCGGGCTTATCGCCGCCGGCGGGGAGCCCTTTCAGAGCGGGCTCCTGCGCCATAAGAGATAAAAGATTCATCGGTCTCACCTGTTGAATCGATTTTGCGCTTTGGCTAAATCCCGCTCCAAAAGCAGTTTGATGGCGCCGGGCACATTTTCCAAGGCGGGCTTTAATTTTTCCAGATCGTCTTTGGTAAATTTGCCCAGCACCCAAGCGGCAAGGTCATAATCGGGGTGCGGCTTTTGGCCCACACCGACCTTGATCCGCATCAGGTTTTGGTTGCCCAAGACCCTGAGAATGTCTTTCAGACCATTATGCCCGCCATCGCTTCCTTTATCGCGAATGCGCAGGCGCCCCACGTCCATCGAAACATCGTCGGCAATGACAATGATGTTCTCCGGCGGGATCTTATAATAAGAACCCACTTCGTTGACCGCCCGCCCCGAAAGGTTCATAAAGGTTAAGGGGCGTACGAAAATCAGCTCCATTCCGTTATAGGTGGCTTTGGTCATGGTGGCGGATTTTTGGTTGCCGAAGGGTTTTGCACCGAATTCTTCTTCCAAAATATCCAGCGCCATAAAGCCGATATTATGGCGGGTCTTTTCGTATTTTGGGCCGGGATTTCCCAGCCCCACGATCAGCCAGCGTTCTTTTTTAAACTTATCAAAGAGCATTTCTTTTTTTCAACTCCATTCTAATTTTTTAGTTTATCATAGATTGAATGAAAATTCAATGGAGATTTATATATTGATTTTTATCAAAAAAAATTATATAATGTTTTTAACTATCGATTAAAGGAATGTACAAGATGAAATATCAGTTTGAAGATACCAGAATGCAAACCGTCGCGGTGCCTGCGCGGGTGGTGGATGGCCTGATCGGCATTGCCACCGCCGCTCAATTAAAGGTACTGCTCTTTTTGCTGCGCTATGATAAGCTGGCGCACGATAGCGAGTCCATTGCCGCTTTTTGCAATTTGAAGGCGGATGAAGTGGATGCGGCGGTGGATTTTTGGATCAAAGAGCGGGTCTTTGCCAAGGAGCAGGGCAAGCTGCGGCTGGTCTCGGCGGTCAAGACGGTGCAATCCAAAGAATTGCCGCGGGTGCAACCCACCATTGTTCTGGAAGAGACCGACGAAGATTTCCGCGGCTTGATCGGCGAAGTGCAGCGCATTTCGGGCAAGATGATCAATTCCACCATGGTCTCGCTCTTTTATAATATGAGCCAAAACCTGCATTTTTCCAATGAGATGATTTTGCAGCTGGTCGCCTATTGCATCGGCATCGATAAATTTACATATCGGTATTTGGAAACGGTGGCGGTGGATTGGTACGATAACGGTATCAATACCTTTGAGCTGGCGGAAGAAAAGATCCGCGCCTTAGAGAATAATCGCAAGTTGGAGCTGCGGCTGGCCCGCGCATTTGGGGTGGCCACCGCTTTTTCCGCCAAGCAGAGAGAAGCCATTGCCCAATGGAGCGGTTGGGGCTTGACCGAAGAGTTGATTTTGGAAGCCTATAATCGCTGCATGGATAATAAGGGGCAGATGAGCTTTGCCTATATCGGCAAGATTTTGGAAGAATGGAATAAAATGGGCTGGAAAAAGCCGAGCGATATTCAGGATCTGACCAAGCAGACCACAGGAAGAGTGCAACACGAAGGGCTTTCGGATCTGGAAAAATTAGCGATTGCTCGGATGCAGCAAGGAGATAAATAATGAACTTGAAAGAAAAATTATGGCAGGAATACACCCTGCGCCACGCCGAAGCCATCTGGCAGGCGGAAGAGCGTCGGGAGCAGATTTATAGGGAAAACCCTGCCCTTGCCGATATGGAGCGTAAGCTTTCGGAAGTTGGCTCCCGCTATTGCATGGCGATGGTGAGCGGCGGCGATGCCACCGAATTAAAGGAAGAAATGGATCGGTTGCAGGCGCAAAGAGATGCCTTTTTAGAGAGCATCGGCGCGGATTTTGAACCCCATTTCCAATGCCAAAAATGTCAGGATACCGGTATGGGGGAAGACGGAATGTGCGATTGCTTCCGCAGAGAATTGATCGCGGAAAATTTCCGCCGCTCCAATCTGGACCGCTCCTTGGCGCACCAGACTTTTGCAAATTTTGACCTTTCGTTATACAGCGACGAGCCGCAAAACGGGCGGCTTTCTCCCCGCCAAAATATGCAGATGATTTTAAATCTCTGCAAGGAGTTTGCATCGGATTTTGAGCATCAGTCCAAAAATCTGCTCTTCACCGGCGCCACAGGTCTGGGCAAGACCTATCTTTCCACCGCCATTGCCAAAGAACTATTGGAGCAGGGCAAGAGCGTCATCTATATCAGCGCGCCGGAGTTTGCGCGGCGGATCGAAGCCATTCGGTTTAAGGACGAAGAAGGGCAGTTGGAGCAATTTTTCGGTTGCGACCTTTTGATCATCGACGATCTGGGGACCGAGAGCCGCACCGGCTATACCATGGCGACCTTGGCGGATATGATCGATCAGCGGTTGCGCGCCGATAAGAAGATTATCTTCTCCACCAATTTGAATTTAGACGGTATTCAAAAGGCCTACGACGAGCGGATCGTATCCCGCCTGCTGGGGCATTTTGCCTATTGCTTTTTCTATGGTGAGGATCTGCGGATCAAAGCCTTCAAAGAGGGGAAATAATGGAAAATTTAGCGGCGTTTGATCAACTGGACGATCTGCAACTGGGCGGCTGGGGCCTTTGGCAAAACAGCCGCTTTTTCCGTTTCGGCACCGATGGGGTATTGCTGGCGGACTTTGCCCGAGTCACCCCGAAAGAAACAGTGATGGACCTGTGCAGCGGGACAGGGATTGTACCCTTTTTATTGATGGCGCGGGGGGATTGCCAAAAGGCCGATGCGCTGGAATTGCAGCCCTATCTTTGCCGATTGATGGAGCGCAGTGCGGAATATAATCATTGCGCCGATCGGATGAAGATCATCGAAGGGGATCTTTGCAATATCAAGGAATTGGCGCAGGGCGGTTGCTATGATGTGGTGACCGTTAATCCACCCTATGAGCCGTTGGGGCGGGGTGTTTTGGGGAGCAATCCCCATCGGGAATTGGCCCGCCGCGAAGTGGCTTGCAATTTGGAACAGATTCTTTCTGCGGCGGCGTACCTTTTGAAACCCCAAGGGCGTCTGGTGATGGTCCATCGGCCCTTCCGCCTGCCCGAACTGATGGAATTGATGAGAAAATATCGGCTGGCGCCCTCCCGCATGCAGTTGGTGCAGGGGCATGCCGAAGAACGCCCTGCGTTGGTTTTGGTGGAAGGGATTTATCAGAGTAAGCGAGAGTTGGTCGTGGAGCCCAATTTCATTCTTCATCGGGAGGATGGGGAGATGACCGACGCATTATTGAAGATTTATCGAAGGGAGCGAACAGAATGAACGAGCCTGTTTTATATTTGGTGGGGACCCCCATCGGCAATTTAGGCGATCTTTCGCCCCGCTGTAAAGAAATTTTGGAAACGGTGGATTTCATCGCCGCAGAAGATACCCGCAATACCTTGAAACTGCTGAATTATCTCGGCATCAAAAAGCCGATGCTCAGTTATTTTGAGCATAATAAACGGGAGCGGGGGATGGAGATTTTATCCCGCATCCGCGAAGGCAAGACCTGCGCTTTGGTCACCGATGCGGGAATGCCCGGCATCAGCGACCCCGGCGAAGATCTGGTGCAGTTGCTCTATCAGGAAGGATATACCGTTTCGGTGGTGCCCGGCCCTTGCGCGCTGATTGCCGCCTTGGTGCTTTCGGGATTGCCGACCGGTCGGTTTTCTTTCCAAGGCTTTTTATCCACCACCAAAAAGAACCGCCGCGAGCATTTGGAAGGGATTAAATACGCCAAAGAAACCTTGATCTTTTATGAAGCGCCCCAAAAACTGCGGGGCACCTTGCAGGACCTTTTGGATATGATGGGGGATCGCCAAATCGCTCTCTGCCGCGAACTGACCAAGCTGCACGAGACGGTGCAGCGGGGCAGGATCTCCGAGATGATCGCCTTTTATGAGCAAAACGATCCCCGCGGCGAGTATGTTCTGGTGTTGGAAGGGGCGAAGGAAGAAGCCCCCCAAGAGACCTTTTGGGAAAAGCTTTCCCCCGCCGCCCATGTGGACTATTATGTTCAGACCGGTATGACCAAAAAGGATGCCATTAAGGCGGTTGCCACCGACCGCGGAGTCGCCAAGAGCGAAATATATAATGAAGTAATGAAGAAATAAAAAAAGAACCTGCCGCGGCAGGTTCTTTTTTAATCGTGATAAGTGGAAAATTATCGTTCTAAACGAACGAGATATTCCGTAGTATCTTCTTCAAGTTTTTTGTCGGTTGTCACCTTAAAACCGTGTCGTTCATAAAAGCGAATGGCACGGACATTCTTCTCTAATGCCCATAGGGTGGTTGCCTTGTGTTCTTCAACGGCATATTTCAAAAGAACAGAACCGATCGATTTTCCTTGCAATGCGGGTTCCACAAACAGTTTCTTTATCTCGCCATTCTCAATTTGAACAACACCTTTAACAACACCATCATCATACACCCACATATTGCCGACAATGCCTTCATATTGTTTCATCACATTCGGGACCTGTAACTCTCCGAAGTAGTAATCGTCATCTTGAAATATGGGATAAAAATTAAGGCGGTAATTAAAAATCACAATCTCCGCAATTCTCGGTAAATCGGCAATCGTTGCCTGTCTTATATGGTTCATTGTTGCACCTAAAAAAATTAAATTTCCCAATCAAAAAATTCTTTGGGAGTGATGTCCAGATATTCGCAGATGGCGAAAAAGACGGTCATCGTCGGATAGGCATAGTCGTTTTCAATATTAAAAATGTAACTTTTTGCCATTCCCAAATCTTCGCTCATGCGTGTTTGAGAAACCCCTTTTGCAGCACGCAACTGTTGTAATCTTCTGCTGAAAACTCTTCTTGCCATAAACGCACTCCCCCTTTTTTTCATTATGTTTATGGTACCATTTAGAAGGCGCCTTTGTCAAGCAACATATATGTTCATGCCAACCAAATCATTTGGTTGTTTTGCAATTCAACAAGGGTGGTACCAACCAAATCATTTGGTTGTTTTGCAATTCAACAAGGGTGGTACCAACCAAATCATTTGGTTGTTTTGCAATTCAACAAGGGTGGTACCAACCAAATC
>CALGEL010000093.1 GCA_937881855.1 uncultured Clostridia bacterium
GGAAAAATGGGCGAAAAGCACCGAAATCTCCTGCTTTGAGGCAGATTCGGATTATCCTTGTCACCTTATCCCTCCTTTTTTACTATCTTTATTCATAAAAAGAAGAAAAAATGCAATAAAAAAACAGTCGTGCTATTTAGCACGACTGCTCTTTTATAATGTTCGAATTAGCCTTCGATTGCTTCGGCGGGGCAAGAAGAAGCGCAAGCGCCGCAATCGATGCACTCATCTGCATTGATGACGTATTTATCATCACCGGCAGAGATTGCGCCAACGGGGCATTCGCCCTCGCAGCTACCGCAATTCAGGCAAGCATCGGTAATATTATAAGCCATTTCGGAACACCTCCTTGTAGTATTGCCATTATACTAACATATTCAGGCTCCAATTTCAAGTATTTTTTTCATTTGCCGCCACTTTTTCGCCTTTTTTCTTGCGGTCGTCCTTGCGATTTTGGTCGGGGCGGCGGAATTTTAACGCAGAAGCATCATAATTGCCAAAGGTTACCGTTCCGTCTTCGGTGGTAAACTTTACCTTCACTTTCCCTGCCAGAACCGCCACTTCCGCCACTGTTCCGCGGCCGTCGGGGGTATCGATCTGGGAGCCGACCTTGGGCATATTTTTGCCCAGCTCTTCATAGGTGGCTTGCTCATAATTCAGGCAACACATCAAAATGCCGCAAACACCGCTGATCTTGACCGGATTTAAGGGTAAGCCCTGATCCTTGGCGCTTTTGATGGTGACACGATCAAAATTGTTCAAAAATTGATTGCAGCAGAAGGGCCGACCGCACATACCGATCCCGCCCATCATCTTACATTCGTCTCTTACACCGATCTGCCTTAGCTCGATGCGGGTCTTAAAGACCGAAGCCAGATCCTTGACCAGATCGCGGAAATCCACCCGCCCTTCGGCGGTGAAGAAGAATAAAATCTTGCTGCCGTCGAAGGAATATTCCACATCCACCAACGACATTTCCAGCTGATGCTTTTGGACCTTTTCGGCAAAGATCTCCGCCGCTTTTTTTTCCTTGGCGCGGTTGCTTTCCATCCGACGATGGTCGGCGGCGTCCGCCACCCGAAGGACCGGCTTTAAGGGCTGGACCACATCCTGATCCGGCACCGCCTTCACCCCGATGGTGACTTCTCCACATTCATTGCCGCGGGCGGTCTCCACCACGCAATAATCCCCCGCCTTCAAATTCAGTTCGCGGGGATCGAAATAATATGTTTTTCCGTTTTCTTTGAAACGGACACCTACAATATTTGTCAACGCAGTAATTCTCCCATCTCTGCAATGAAGCAGGTCTTGACCAGATTTTCATTGCCGTTTTGCTTTAACATATTGATTGTATCCAGCGTCAGCGCTGCGATTTTATACAGTTGCTCCAATCTCATTCTACCTAAAAACGCCTTGATTTGCAAGATACTTTCCAAAAAAACAATATTTTCCTCGCCACTGCCGGTCTTATACAAAAGAAAGTCCTGCGCCAGGCGGGAAAAGCTGCTTAAAAAGACGATAAAATCCCCTTTGGGAAGCCCCGCAAGCATCCGATCCGCTTCCAACATTTTATTGCGGCAAAGTTTGCCCAAAAAGCGAATGCCGAGATCTCCATAGGTTAGCAAATTGCCGCCTTCCAGATATTCCATCGCCTTGCCCAAATTGCCGCCTGCGGCTTTCAACAAGGTTTCGATCCGCTCGGCTTCGGGGTAGCGTTCTTTCAAAAAGGGAACGCCCTCTTCCGCCGCAATGGGTTGCATCTCCCAAATCACGCAGCGGGAACGAATGGTGGCGAGCATCTCCTCGCGGGAGGAGGCCAACAGCAAAAAGACCGCATGGGCGGGCGGCTCTTCCAAAATCTTTAAGATCGCATTCTGCCCGTTTTCGTTGAGCTTTTCGCATTGGTCGATGATCAATACCTTTTTGGGCGCTTGGTTGGGCAGGGTATAGGCTTCGCGGCGAAATTCCCGCACCGCATCCACAGGGATATTCTTGCCCGCATCCTTCGGCGCCAGCCAAAGAACATCGGGATGGATATCCTGCAATGCCAGCCCTGCGCGATCTTCGGTCAGTTTTTCGGCAAAGATCCGTGCCAAGGTCTTCTTGCCGCTCCCTGCCGCGCCGGTAATCAGGTATGCGTGGGCAAAATTGCCCCGCTCCAATTCTTTTTTGATTTCTTGGTTTCCCAGCAATTTATTCATAGATCCGCTCCACCGTTCCGTTGATCTGCATCGGCGAAAGCCCGATCACCATTTTCTGACCGGCTTGGACGTCCAGCCCCGAAACATCGAAGAAACTATGGGTGGTGGCGGGGCGCCCGATCATTTTGGCGATCTTGCCGTCCACCGTACCGAACACCGCCGGTTTTTTCAATAATAATTTCAGGTCGTGAAAGAGATAGCGGGCGATATCCATTAAGCGGAACAAATCTCTCCGCTCGCTTTGATAAAATCCGTCGGCAGAGCCCAGCCCCACCACCGCGACGGTGGTTTCTTTCTTTAATTTATAAACCGAGCCATAGCCGATATTGCTACCTGCCGGCAAGGTACGGACCGAAAGAATTTCCGCTTCCAGCCGCTCGGCGTGTTTTAAAGGCAGAGTGGTTGCGATAGGCAACCGCCCGATCAATGCCGAGCCGATCCGCACCGCATCCATAGCAAAGCCGCCCTTGACTGCGGCGGTGGAATTGGCAATATGCCGCATCGGAACCGTCAGACCGCGGTTGGTCAGTTCTTGGCAGACGCCGTCAAAAAGCGCCTTTTGCTTTTGGGCGGAACCGTTTGCCAAAAAGGCGCTGCTCAAATGACTGAAAATGCCGCAGATCTCCAAGCCCTTTTGGGCAAAGACCGCCGCAATGACATCCATTTCGGCAGGCAAAAAGCCAAACCGACCCATTCCGGTATCGATCTTGATATGCACCTTCGCCTTTTTGCCTTGGGCCAATGCCTGCGCCGAGAGAGCCTGCGCGAAGGCAAGGTCCCCAATGGTGCAGGTAATTTCTTTTTCCAGCAGGGTGGGGATCGCTTCTGCGCCCACGCAGGAAAGGAGCAAAATTTCCGCTCCCTGCCCGCTCAAATGCAATGCTTCTTCCAAGCGGCTGACCGCAAAAAGCGAGCAGCCTTCCCCTTTCAAAATTGCGAAAAGACCCTGCGCGCCCAGACCGTAGCCATTGGCTTTCAGCACCGGAATGACCGGCACACCGCAATGGGCTTGCAGCAGCCGGTAATTATCGATAATATCTTGTTTTTGAACGATCAGTTGAGCCATTCCTAACCCCTATGTTTTAATTTGAATAAAATTCCGTTGATCTTGCGATAGACCTTGCTACCCCATTTGGACCAAAGCAGCATCGGCTTATTATAGACCAAATCCATCTCGCCGATAAATTCGGTAAATTCTCCATTGAAGCCTTTTTTGAACCGATACAATCCGTAGAGCGGATTATCTTCCGAAAGATCGCCCGAAACGCCGCGGAAATCATAGACCCTTGCGCCCCGCTCGATCGCCCACTTAATCATCTCCCATTGGAGAAGATAGTTGGGCATATAGTTGCGATGCTCGTTGGAAGAAGCGCCGTAGAGATACCACACCTTGTCCCCATACCCGATGGCAAGGGTACCTGCGATGGCAACTCCGTCCAGATACGCCATATAAAGCCGAGCATGGTCACCCAATTCCCGCATCATACGGCGGAAATAATCCTCGGTGCGGACCACAAATCCATCGCGGGAGCCGGTGGTCACCATAATCCGATGGAAATCGGGCAATGCCTCTTCCCCGCAGATCTTGACTTCCACGCCCTTCTTGATGGCGACGCGGATATTATATCTCCATTTTTGATGGAAGGATGCCAGCATCTCTTCTTCGCCCCGCCCTTGCGGATACAAGCGGAAGACAAATTTCGGCTGGATCCCTTCAAAGTTCTTGGATTTATTGGGAGCGGTGAAGCCCAGCTTTTGGCAGATGGCATAAAATTCTTCATCATCCACCTTGGTATCGGTATCGATCTTCAAGGAGCAGGCGCGGTATTTCTTGCCCACTTCCTTGGCAGCATCCACCAGCTTGGTCACCATCGCTTCGTCGTGCAGATCGCAGACCGGACCGCGGCAGGAATACATAATCGCCGTACCCGGAACTTTGCGGATCAAAAGACCCATCGTTCCCGCGATTTCGCCCTTTTCATCCCGCTCGATAATGGCCTCAAAATCCCATTCCTTTTTCAGCCGCGCCCATTCCACCGACTGAGCAAAATGCCCCTTGGGATGACGCTCCAAAAAGGCTTCGTATTCCGCAACAGCCGCCGAATTTTTAATATCTAATAATTCCATAGAGAACTCCTTAAAGCCATAATAATTCAATTTAGTATAACACTTTTTATAGGGAATGTAAACCAATTTTAAAAAATACCTTTGCATTTGCCGAAAAAATCGTTTATAATAAGAGCAAATAAACCAAAAAGGAGATTAAAAACAATGGTAACAAAAGATATGATTATTGCCGAAGTTTTGGATAATTATCCCCAGACCGCACCGCTCTTTTTAGAGATCGGTATGCATTGCCTGGGTTGCCCCTCCGCCCGCGGCGAGAGCGTGGAGCAGGCCTGCATGGTGCACGGCGCCGATTGCGATGCGCTGATCGAAAAGATCAACGCCATGATCGCTGAATAACAAACTAAAAAAATCCGCTTCGCAAGAAGCGGATTTTTTTTGCCTTTTTTATTTACTTTTGGAAATTTCTGTGCTATAATACAGAAAAAAGTGTACCGTACGGTACAGATTGGAAGGATTTAATGAGTAGATCTCCATTAAACGATCTTTTTCTTTGGGAAGGGATCGGGGCGGATAGGGTTGCCGAATTTATCGGCGAACTTTCGCCGCCGAAGACCTTTGAAAAGGGTACTATTATTTATAGCGAGCGGGATTTTCCCCGCGCCTTTGCGGTGGTGCTTTCGGGCAAGATCGCCGTTTGTTCCCATAGCGGCGCCGCGATGCGTACCTTGGAGAAGGGGGATGTTTTCGGGGTGACCGCGCTGTTCGGCAACGAGCGGTATGCCACCACCATCTCGGTTCTCTCCCGCGCGAAGTTGCAATTTATCGAAGAAGAGCGGTTGACCGCTTGGATGGAGCGAGAGCCCCGCGTTTCCAAAAACTACATTCGGTTTTTGCACCGCAAGATCCTTTATCTCAACCAAAAAATTCGGCTCTACACCGAAGGGTCGGTGGAAGAGCGGCTGATGGATCATATCGCGACCCATACCGCCCCCGACGGAGAAATTCAGTTTCCCGGCGGGTTGGCTTCGGTGGCGCGGGAACTGAACATCGGGCGGACCAGCCTTTACCGTACCTTGGAAGCTTTGGTTGAAAAAAACATCATTTATAAAGAAAACCAAAAATGGTTTAAACAATAACAAAGGAGAACAAAAAAATGAAAAATTTTAAACGAATTGTTGCAGTAATTTTAGCGTTGACTTGCGCCTTGGCGCTCTTCACCGGCTGCCAAAAGGCAGAGCCGGAAGTAGCACCCAAAATCTTTGCCATCAGCGGTCCCACCGGTGTGGGAATGGTTCATCTGATGAACGACTATGACATTACCCTTTCTTCCGCTCCGGAAGAAGTGGTGGGCAAGGTCGCCAACGGCGAAGCGGACATTGCCGCCGTTCCCACCAATGTGGCATCGACCCTTTATAAAAAATTGGGCGGTGAGTTGAAGGTGCTTTGCGTCAACACCTTGGGCGTTCTTTACATTATGGATAAGGATGGCTCCATCAAGAATTTTGCCGATCTCGACGGCAAGACCATCTACACCATGGGCGAAGGCTCCAACCCCCAATATACCTTGGAATATCTTTTAGAGAAAAATAATGTCCAAGCCACCTTGAAGTTTGCCGCCACCAACGATGAGTTGGTCGCCAAGATGGCATCGGGCGAGGCGGAGATCGCGATGGTTCCCCAGCCTGCCGCCACCACTGCCGCCGCCAAGACCGGCTTTAAGATCGCCTTGGATGTGACCGCCGAATGGGATAAGGTCAGCACCGACAGCAAGCTGATGATGGGCTGCATTATCGTTC
Source organism: uncultured Clostridia bacterium (assembly GCA_937881855.1). Lineage (GTDB taxonomy): Bacteria > Bacillota > Clostridia > Oscillospirales > QAKW01 > QAKW01. The sequence goes on from CALGEL010000093.1 coordinate 6,068, forward strand.
GCAATGAATACTTAGAAGCCAATCCCAAGACGGTGGAGCAGTTCCTTGCCGATTACAAGGCATCCATCGAGGCGGTCAACGCCGACGTTCCCGCCGCCGCCGCACTCTGCGAGCAATATAAGATCATCCCCGCCGCCGCGGTTGCCGAAAAGGCGATCCCCAAATGTAATATCGTTTATATGGAAGGAGCCGATATGAAGAGCGGTTTGGAAGGGTATCTGAAAGTTCTCTTCGATGCCAACCCCGCCTCCATCGGCGGAGCAATGCCTGCCGCAGATTTCTACTACGGAGTCCAATAAAAACAAAAAGGAGTATTGAAATGCTCGGATTAGTATTGGAAGGCGGCGCGATGCGCGCCATTTATACCGCAGGGGTTCTGGACGTTTTTATTGAAAACAACCTTTGGCCTGACGGCTTGATCGGTGTTTCCGCCGGCGCCATCCACGGCAGTGTCTACTTAGGTAATCAGCCGGGGCGGACCATCCGCTATTATAAAAAATACAGCCGCCATAAAAACTTTATGAGTTTTTATTCCCTACTGACCACCGGCGATCTGGTGGGCGAACAATTTTGCTACCACGACCTGCCCGACCGATTAGACCCCTTTGACTACGATACCTTTGCCAAGTCCAAAACCGCCTATTATGTTACCTGCACCGATCTGGAAAGCGGCAAGGCGATCTACCGCCGTTGCACCGACCTGCATACCGAAATGGACTATATGCGGGCATCGGCATCGATGCCGTTTGTCTCCAAAATTGTGGAGCTCGATGGGCAAAAGCTTTTGGACGGCGGGGTGGCGGACAGTATTCCATTAAAAGCCTTTCAGCAGATGGGCTATGATAAAAATATCGTCGTTCTCACCCAATGCGAAGGCTATCGCAAGAGCCCCCAAAAGCCTTGGCTTGCCAAGATTTTTTATAAGAACTATCCCCGCTTTATCGATGCCCTTTTAAATCGGCATCTGCAATATAATCAAACATTAGAAGAAGTGGAAACCGCCGCCCAAAAGGGCGAAATCTTTTTGCTGCGCCCTTCCAAGGATTTGCAGATCGGTCGGATGGAGCGGGATCCTGCCCGCTTGGAAGCGCAATATAATTTAGGGCGCGCCGATGCGCTTGCCGCATTGCCCGCCTTGAAAGAATGGATGAAGAAATGAAGAAATACGACCTGCCAACTTGGCTAAAAAAATGCCTTGGCGCGCTTTTTTGGCTCGCTCTTTGGTGGCTTATCAGCCTGATTGTCAATAAAGAACTGCTGGTTCCCTCCCCTGCCCAAACTGTTTCGGTTTTAGGGGTTCTTTTGGTGCAGCCCGCTTTTTGGGGCGCCGCCGCTCTTTCGATGCTCCGCATCCTTTGCGGGTTTGGTCTGGCGGCGGTTTTGGGAACTTTGGGCGGCATCCTTGCCGACCGTTGCCCGCCCTTTGATTGGCTTATCTCTCCGCTATTGCAGTTGATCCGCTCGGTGCCGGTAGCGTCCTTTATCATTTTGGCGCTGGTTTGGATCCATACCCCTTGGCTTCCGGTCTTTATCTCCTTTTTGATGGTATTGCCGCTCTTTTGGGGCAACATCCGCACCGGCATGGCGCAAACCGACATTAAAGAATTGGAGATGGGCAAGGTTTTGGGGCTTTCCCGCCGCAAGATCTGGTCCGCCATTCGCTTGCCCGCCTTGAAACCCTATTTTCGCTCCGCTTGCATCACAGGGCTGGGCTTTGCTTGGAAAAGCGGAGTCGCCGCCGAAGTCATCTGCCGCCCCGATCTTTCGCTGGGGGATCTTCTCCAAAGTGCGAAGTTGCAGTTGGAGACCCCTACCGTCTTTGCGCTGACCATTGTCGTCGCCATCCTTTCCCTGCTTTTGGAATGGGCGCTCAACACCTTATGGAAGGAGAACGCCGATGATTGAACTGAACAACATTTCCTTTTCCTATCCCGATAAAGAAATTTTCAAGGATTTTTCCTTTTCCCTTGCCGACGGCGAGCGTTTGGCGTTGATGGGTCCATCCGGTTGCGGCAAGACCACCCTTTTACGCTTGATTATGGATCTGGAAACACCCCAAAAAGGGATCGTAAAGGGGCTACCAAAACCCATCGCGGTGGTATTTCAGGAAGATCGCCTTTTGGAGCATCTTTCAGTTTTGGAAAATGCCGCGCTGGCGGGCGAAGATGAGCAAAAGGCGGCAAGAATTTTGACCGCCTTGGGCTTGGGCGAAGAGCTAAAAAGCAAACCTTCTTCCCTTTCGGGCGGGATGCGCCGCCGCGTTGCCATCGCCCGCGCCCTTTGCACCAATTCTTCCCTTTTGATTTTAGACGAAGCCTTTAACGGTCTGGATGAAGAGACCAAAAAGCACACTGCCCGAGTTATTTTAGAAGAATGGGGCGGCGCCATTTTGGCGGTCACCCATCTGCCCGAAGAAGCGGCGCTTTTAGGCGCAAAAATCCTGCAAATGTAATTGAAAATCATGTATAAACTCCTGCAAATCTTCTCATACTTTTTGCAAGGAGTTGATTGGATATGAACAAGCAGGAATATAATCGTTTTTTAAAGACCCGAACCCCCAATTCCCCCATCCTGAAAGATTGCCTTTGGGCTTTTATGATAGGCGGCGGCATCTGCTGCATCGGGCAGGGGATCAACGATCTTTTGAACCTTTGGTTACACATCGACGAAGTGAAGCTTTGGGTACCCATTTGCATGGTCTTTTTGGGTGCCTTTCTCACCGCTTTGGGTGTATATGATAAAATTGCCAAGCATGCAGGCGGCGGCACCATCATCCCCATCACCGGCTTTGCCAATTCCGTCGCCAGCGCTGCCATCGAGTTCAAACACGAAGGCTTTATTTTAGGGCTCGGCGCTAAAATCTTCACCATCGCCGGACCGGTCATTGCCTACGGCACTCTGGCAAGCGTGGTTTATGGGGTTATTTATTGGATCACAACCTTATTTTAAATTTTATTATTTATTCTTTATTCCATATTCTTTATTATTTAAATCCCGCACATTTTAAAGAATAAAGAAAAAATAATAAATAACAAAGAAGAAAAAAAGGCTTGACCGATCGGTCAAGCCTTTTTTTATTTTTTGAGATTGATATGCTTAAAGTTTCCGTAGGTTTCGTTCACCACTTCAAAATAGGAGAATGTGTTATCATAGCTTGCCACAATTTTTTGAAAATCATTGAGTTGATGCTTATTCACAACACAGATCAGCACCGATTTTTTATTGCCGGTATAGGCGCCGACCGCTTCGATCTTGGTGCATCCATGGCGCAGTTTCTTGGTGATATCTTCGATCAGCTCGTTTTCGTGGGTGGTGATGACGGTGAATTTATAGGCGGTCTTGGTGGTTTTGAGCAATAGATTTCCCACAAAGGCGGAGATAAAACAATAGATAATACACAACGCCATCGGCTTATAATTCAAATTGCCTTCCGAATAGACAAAAATCGAAGCAATCGCCACAATGGCGTTCAAAGTAAAGGTAACGATAAAAAAGTTGGTTTCGGGTTTTACTTTATTGATATAGCGGGAGATAATATCCGTTCCGCCGGTGGAGGCATTATTTCTGAAACAAGCGCCATAGACAACACCTGCCAAAACACCGCTGATGATGACGGGATAGATGGTATCGTGCCCATCTGCGTTATATTGAATGAAGGACCAATCGACCTTTTGCAAAAACAAAAACGAAAAAGAATAGACCAAGGAGAACAGCATGGTCTTGATGGCAAACTCTTTTTGGACCAAAAAATACGCAAGGATGGAAAGGGGGATATTGATCAATAGCGACATATAGCTGATACTGAACCCGCTTTTATACTGAATCATGGTAGCAATACCGTTTAACCCTGCGGGGGCAAAATTATTGGTAACAATAAAAATGTAGTATACAAAAGCCAATAATACCGCCGCCAGAATAATGCTTCCGTATTCCATAAGCTTTTTCATCATTATTCACCTCTTTTCTGACAACTCGATTATACCGCTTATTTTATTGAAAATCAACCGATTGACAGAATAATTTTTCTCCCTTTGCAGATATTAAATGCAAATAGATTTTTGGGAGAGAAAAAATGGCAAAAAAGATCGGGCGGTATGCCTTTACCTTTGAAAAAGAGATTTATATCGGCGGATATGGAAATATCGCAGGCAAAAAAGAAGGGCAAGGACCTTTGGGCAACCTTTTTGACCGCATTGAGCCGGACCTTTATTGCGGCAAAAAGACAATGGAACAAGCCGAGCAATATCTCCAACAAACCGCGCTGGAAAATGCACTGCATCGGGCAGGGATCAAGCGAGAGACTCTGGACATTTTTTGCGCGGGGGATCTTTTGAACCAATGCATCAGCTCTGCCTTTGGATTTCGGGAGAGCGACGTTCCCTATATCGGGCTTTACGGCGCCTGCTCCACCATGGCGCTTTCCACTTTAATTGCCGCTTTGAATATCGAAGCGGGACTTGCCCAAAAAGCCGCCGCCTGCACCTCTTCCCATTTCGGTACCGCCGAGCGGCAATACCGCTTTCCCTTAGAATACGGTGGGCAACGCCCGCCTGCCGCCCAGCATACCGCCACCGCCTCGGGCGCGGTGGTGCTGACCACCCAAAAAAGCCCCATTCGCCTTTATGGCGGCGCCTTCGGCAGCATCCAAGATCTTGGGGTGACCGATCAAAACAATATGGGCGGCGCTATGGCGCCCGCCGCCTTGAAACTGATCTTGGACTATCTGCAAGAAACCCGCACCACACCTGAAAATTACGACTTGATTTTAACAGGGGATTTAGGAGAAATCGGCGCTTCGGTGGTGGTGGAACTCGCCCAAGAGCGCGGTGTAAATTTACACCAAAACTACCAAGACTGCGGTCTTTTGCTCTATGACCGCCAAAAGCAAGATATGCACGCAGGCGGCAGTGGTTGCGGTTGCAGTGCGGCAGTTTTGACCGCCTATATCTTGCCGAAACTTGCCAAGGGAGAGCTGAAAAACGTACTCTTTCTTTCCACCGGCGCCTTGCTTAGCCCCACCTCGGTAATGCAGGGAGAATCCATCCCTTCCATTGCCCATTTAATTCATCTGAAAGGAGAAGGACAATGACTCTTTTGCCTTATCTTCAAGCATTTTTGGTAGGCGGTATTCTTTGCGCCATCGCCCAAATTTTGATCGATAAAACCCAATGGACACCTGCAAGGATTGTTGTTCTTTACGTTTGCGGCGGTGTGGCGCTGACCGCCATCGGCATCTATGAAAGAATCGTTGATTTCGGCGGGGCGGGTGCCACCGTCCCCCTGACAGGGTTTGGCTATTCCTTGGCCAAAGGCGTGGAGCAGGCGGTGGATACCTATGGGCTTTTGGGCGCCTTTTTGGGTGGCTTGCGCGCCACCGCAGGGGGCATCGCCGCCGCCATCTTCTTTGCCATTCTCTTTGCTTGCTTTACCAAACCGCAAGATAAATAAAAAATGCACCGATTTCGGTGCATTTTTTATTTAAACATTTACATATAGGTCTTTACATATTCTTCTTTATATTTTTTCATAATTTGCTCAAATTGACCTTTCAATTCAGCAGGAACGGAATAACATAAATCTTCGCCTTCATTGTATACAATAATTCGATATTCCCCATTGAGAACACACAAATTGCCAATCGTCTCACGGAATAAATAATTTTTGCTGCTGCGATAGAACCAAACACTATAATCTTCATCGTATCCGTTTGTACCCAACAAAATCGGTTGGGTGTTCAAAACAGTTTCCACCGCTGCTTTCTGCTCGGCAGTAAGGGTATAGGCTACATTCTCGCCTTTTTCAGCGCTCCAAAAATCATACATCATCAAATCAAGAGAGACCCCTTCGGTCATCTGCTTGACGATATCGTCGTACAAATCGGCGCGGCAATAATAGATCGGACGGTCGTTTTCATACCAATCACTTTCCAAAATGGTATGATCTTTGCTGATGCTCATTCTTGTTCCAAACCGATCCGCAAGCAACACCGGTACATCTTCCGATGTTATGAATACATTCTCTGTATCATATCGCCAGATTTCAAAATATTTATTTTCGGGTAGTTTTTTATAGGTTCCGCCGCTCAATTCCAGCGTGGTTTGGGCTTCATCTTTCCAAATGGCGTGGCGCGCCTTCATATCGTCCAAATTGGCGCAGCCTGCGAAACTCAAAACCACAACACACAGCATCAACACTGCAAAAAGTCGTTTTATTTTCTTCATAAGCCTTACTCCAAATTCAGTTTATTGCGGATCACCCAACGGATGACCAGATAATAAATCCCTGCGCACAATGCCGCCCAAATCAGCAACAAAATCATAATCAGATGAACCGAGAATTCCGGCTGGGCATCCATAAAATCCATGATTGCTTTAAAAAGGCCGCTCTCTGCCAAGAAGGAGCAGATAATGACAAGGATGGTGCCGAGCACCTGCGTGATGGCATAATAGATGAAATAGACACCCACTGCGCCGATGACACGGTTCTTTTTAAAGGTCTGCCCCAAGGCAATGCAAGCGTAATACAAAAGATAGGTCATTGCGATAAAGACCAGCACCAGCAAAATCCCTTCCGCAATATAGCCTGCGGTGTTTGCCGCGCCAAAGGCTTCCGAAAACTTTCCGATCAAATAGCCCGCCGCTTTCATCACTTCCACAAAAACTTCCCCTGCGGAAATGACCATAAAGGAAAGGAAGGCGACCAAAACGGTACCGAACATAGAGGCGGTGGCTACCAGGCTTTTTACAAGGATATGCTGATCTGTCGATACCGGCAGGGTGAAGGAAAGGTACCCTTCGCCGCTAAAAAGGTTTTTATAAAACCGAACAATGCCGAAAACCAAGGTCAAAAAGAGCGAGGCAATCAAGGCAAGAATATAAATCACCATCGCCGAACCGAAGACGATCCGATAGGCTTGGGTATCGGCCTCAAAAAATTGAATTAACCGACCAAACAATGCCACCGCCAATAAAATCACCTGCATCGGCAACCAAAGGCGCAAGGCCGCTAAAAATTCGTGTTTAAATAATTTCTTTACCATCGGAACACCTCCCGGAAGAGCTCATCCACGCTCTTGCCATGCTCTTGCCGAATTTCATCCACCGATTGATCCAGCACCAATCGACCGTTTTTCAAAAACAGTACCCGGTCCAAGATCTCTTCGATATCGGAGATCAAATGGGTGGAGATCAAAACAGTGGCATCGGGGTTATAATTATTGATAATGGTGGAGATGACATAATCCCGCGCCGCAGGGTCCACCCCTGCGATGGGCTCATCCAAAACATAAAGTTTGGCATTGCGCGCCATCACCAAAATCAAGCAAACCTTTTCCTTATTGCCCTTGGAAAGGGTTTTCAGCCGCCGATGGGGGCGGATATCCAACCGCTCCAACATCGAAAGGGCAAGATCGGGGCGGAAATCTTCATAAAAATCCGCAAAATAATCGACAATCTGCTGAATGGTCATCCAAGAATTGAGATAACTGTTATCCGGCAGATAGGCGACCAATTTTTTGGTCTCCACCCCCGGCGCATAGCCATCGATCACCACGCGGCCTTCCGATGCGGTCAAAAGACCATTGATAATCTTAATTAAGGTGGTTTTTCCCGATCCGTTGGGACCAAGCAAACCAATAATTTTGCCCGACTCCAAGGTGAGATTTAAATTATCCAACGCAACGGTATGGTTGCCATACTTCTTGGTCAGGTTTTCGCAACGCAAAAGTTCACTCATTCGCTCCACTCCTTTACATAGGTTTTTGCCGCTTCGAGCTCCATCCCCAAAGCCACCATTTCTTTCAAATAGACTGCGGTCTTTTCTTGAATTATTCGTTCCAGCACCGCCTTGGCCAAAGAAACGTCCGCGCCGACAAACCAGCCCGAACCGCGCACCGAATAGACAATGCCATCCCGCTCTAATTCTTCAAAAGCACGCTGGACGGTATTGGGATTGACTCCCGCCGCCACCGCCACTTCGCGGACCGACATTAACCGCTGATCCGGCTGAAATTCGCCGCCGGCAATCCCCACGCAGAGTTGCTCACAAATCTGCGGGCAAAGGGGGCGATCTTTATTCAATGTCCAAACCATAGGTCCACCTCCAAACTGTACTACTGTACTAATACAGTAACACAGTTTATGCCGATTGTCAAGAGTTTATGATAAAAAAATTCCTTCGCCGTGGCGAAGGAATTTTCATTATATAAAGTAGTAGATCAAGAAAAACAAGCCAAATAAAATCGGCTGATGGGCGATATAGATCCAAAGAGAGTTTCTTCCGATCCATTCGATGGGGCGCAACCGCGCGGTATAAAACCACTTGGGCAGTTTCCCATCCTTCACCGCAGGACCCAAGAAGGTACCTGCCAGGAACAAAAAGAAATAAGGCAACAGCGGGTAATAATCGGCGGAATAAAATCCCGCAGGAATGATCCCCACCACCGCTTTGCAATTTTCCGCCCAGACTTCCCCTGCGCAGGTGATGACTGCCAACCAGAAGACGAACAGCGCCACTGCGGTGGCAATGGGTACCCAACGCTTTTTGCAGGTGAAAAGCCCATATAAAAGCATCGAAAGCCCAAACATATGCAGGATGCCAAACCAGATCTGCAAGCCATCGATACCGACGGCGGGCAGCACCACACCGGTCACCAAGGTGATCAACAATGCCGCACCGCTGACAATGATGCCGCGGCGCAAAACGCTGCGGGAAAAGACGGTACAAATACCGCTGATCAGCAGAAACAACCCGACAAAGATCTCCTGCAACACCCAAAAGGTTTTGGTCTGCAACACCCAAAATTCGATGGGCGCGCCAAACATATAGGAGACCTGCTCCAAGGCAAACAGCCCATGATGGAGCACCATCCCGCAGACTGCGATCCCCCGCAACCAATCTAAACTATAAATGCGGGATTTGGTCATGCCTTTTTCTTCAAGACCGATTTGCGGGTCTCTTCGATTGCCGCGCTGCTCTTATTGAGGCTATCGGCGGTACGCGCCAAGATGCTATCGCAATATTCTACCACAGAATTGCGCAGTTCTTTGGCATTTTGCTGCGCTTGGGCAATAATATCCTGCGCTTGCTGCTGGGCTTCACGATAGATATTTTCCTGAGAGATCAGTTTATCGGCTTTGGCGCGGGCGGTACTGATGGTCAGCTCCGCTTCTTCCCGCCCTTGCAGAATGATGCGATCCCGCTTGGCAATGATCTCATTGCTCTGGCGAATTTCTTCGGGCAGGGCTGCGCGCAGGTCGGTAATCATTTCCTGCAACTCCACAGTGCTGACAACGCATTTGCCGCCGGACAGAGGCATACTCCATGCATCTTCCAAAAGGTCTTCCATTGCTACCAAAATTTCTTCGATCTTCATCCTAATACTCTCCTTATTGTCTTATTTATTATCAATTGCATTTTTAATATCTTCAATCACCGCGGGATGAACAAAATCCGCAATATCCCCGCCGTTGCGAGCC
>CALGEL010000094.1 GCA_937881855.1 uncultured Clostridia bacterium
CGCATCACCTTCGGCCCCGTGCGGTTGGCGCAGCCGGTGATGGGCTATTTCTTCGATGAAGAAAATCAACCGTTGATGCTGATCAACCATACCAATATCGAAATCGCCCATACCTTCAAGGAAGGCATGGTGATGGCAAGTATCCTTGCTCCCAAGGCGGGGGCGGTACGCTTGCAGCTGACCATTGCGGAAAAGGATTTATTCTGTATATATATAAATGAAGATATTTGCGTCGAAGAGCTTCCCCCCGAGCGGTATTTGAGCAATCCCTTAAAGGGCAGAAATGTACTGACCATCGGCGATTCCCTTTGCGATGCGGCAAGGGAGCCTAAGGTGGCAGGAATGCGGGGTTGGGCGCGTCGGATTTGGGATGCATATGATGCCTGTGTCTTTAATGCGGGCATCGGCGGCGCCGCTTTTTCCAATTGCCGCTTGGGCAGACCGAGAACCACCGAATGGCATCAAATTTGCAGGCAGGTGCACCGCTATCCGGAATATGAATATGATTATATTTTGCTGGAAGGCGGCGCAAACGATTGCCGCGGCGAAGCGGCGATCGGTCAGGTCAGCGAGTCCTTTGACCCTGCCACCTTTGACCCGACCACCTATGCGGGCGGCTTGGAACTGCTGATCTATGAAGCGGTCAAGACCTATGGTGATACCGCCGCGATCGGCTATATGAGTATGTATAAGACCAACCATCCTGCCCGATCCATTTCGCTGGAAGATTATTTTAAGGTCGGCAAGAAAATCTGCGAAAAATGGGGCATTGAGTATCTGGATATGTATAACGAGCTGGAATTCGATACCGTTACACTCACCGTCGACGGTGGCCACGCCAATAAAGAAGGCTATGACTACTTGGCGCCCTATATTAACCCCTTTATGCTGAAAATTCGCCCTGTTCCTTATAAAATCCGGAAGGCAGTATTAGGAGAAGAATGATGAATTGTTATAGATTTGAACAAACCACCCGTGGCAATATCAAGATGAACGGCGCTCTTGGTGAAAACGACCGTTTCATCGTCAGCGAAGCGTATGAAATCCAAGAAGGCGATCGCATCACCTTCGGCCCCGTGCGGCCGATGCAGCCTGTCATGGGCTATTTCTTTGATGAAGAGCAGAAGCCCTTGGCGCTGATCAATCATACCAATATCGAAATCGCCCATACCTTCAAAGAAGGAATGGTGATGGCGAGCGTCCTTGCTCCCAAGGGGGTGGCGGCGGTACGCTTGCAGCTGACCATTGCCGAAAAGGATCTGTTCTGTGTATTTATCAATGAAGAAATTTGCCAAGAAGAATTGCCGAGCGAGCGGTATTTGGGCAATCCCTTGAAGGGTCAAAATGTCCTGACCGTCGGCGATTCCCTTTGTGCCGCGGCAAAGGATACCAAGATCGATGGAATGCGGGGCTGGGCGCGCCGCATCCGCGAAGAATATGATGCCAATGTCTTTAATGCGGGTATCGGCGGCGCCGCTCTTTCCATCTGCCGCATGAGCAGAGAAAAAGCCACCGAATGGCACCATATTTATAAGCAATTCCACCGTTTTAAAGGCTATGATTATGATTTTATTTTGATGGAAGGCGGCGGCAACGATTGCTGGGATAAAGCGCCGATCGGGGAAATCAGCGAGTCCTTCGATCCTGACTCCTTCGACCAAAATACCTATGTGGGCGGTTTGGAGCTGTTGTTCTATACCGCAGTGAAAAAATATGGCGATACCGCCGCGTTGGGTTATATGAGCTTATATAAGACCCCGCATTTCTTCAGAACCCTCTTTATCAACGAATATTTTGAGGTGGGCAAGAAGGTTTGCGAAAAATGGGGCATTCCCTATTTGGATATGTATAACGAGCTGGAAGTCGATACAGTTCAGTACACTGTCGACGGCATCCACGCCCATGAAGGCGGCTACAATGTGATGGGTCCCTATATCAATTCCTTTATGAAAAAGCTCCAACCCATCTCCAAAGA
>CALGEL010000095.1 GCA_937881855.1 uncultured Clostridia bacterium
TGATGGGTCCCTATATCAATTCCTTTATGAAAAAGCTCCAACCCATCTCCAAAGAAGTTTACGAAAAAATCCATTTATAAATTTGTCTAAATTTATCAAGTTTTTTTTAGATTTTGGCTTGATTTTGGTAAAAACCTATGATATCATTTTAATGGATATAAATATACAAAAGGAGAACTATCAAGATGAAAAGAAGAGTCATTTCCCTTTTGGCAATTCTTGCAATGCTTTGCACAATGGTGGTATTCGTAGCACCTACCACCACCGCGGCAGAAGAGGACTATACCAAGTACCCTGCTTTTAATACATACCAAGCAGGCACCGACATAACACAGTGGACAATTTCAAGCGTGGAAGACTGGACAAAAGTGTGCCAAGTCGCCGGTGCATCGACGGAAGCCGAATATTTCAAAGGGTACACCTTCCATCTGACCACAAATATCAATTTTAATCATGCAAAAATTTATCCTGTTGGGTCGGCAAAAACGGGCCAAGCAAGCGGAGGTGTCTTTGCCGGCACCATCAATGGCCATGGGAACAGTTTTCAAAATGTTGGTATAAATCCCAATGATTATTCATTTGATTATGATTCTACCGGTGAGAAGAAGATCCCGAGTATTGGTTTATTCCTTCGTCTTGGCGACTGTGAATTTATTGATTTCGGACTGGAAGGCGGTTTGGTTTATGATGGCGGTACTAGTACCGTCGCAGGCGCGGTCTCCAGCTTTGGTAGAGCCATGCCCGGCAAGACCCCTAAATTCACACGGGTTTGGTCTTCGGTCACCGTTGCTTGTATGAAAGAGGGTACAGCCTCCGGCTTGGTTCACACTATTGAAGAAAACGCCATTACGGTCGATGTGAACGGCTTTGTTTTTGACGGGCGGATCATCAAATCGGAAAATGGCAAATACGATGGTCAGTTTAACTTTGGTGTCACCGGTCATACGATGAAAGCATTGTCGAAGGACAACAGTTTCGCGAATATCATCACCGACTTTGCTTCTTTTAACGCTAAGTTTACTCCTAATATAAATGGAGCCCATACATACACTCAAAATGAAGAGTATAACCCCGGTGTTCGGACGGCGTTGTTCAATTTCGACACGGTAACGAACTTCCAAAATGCAAACAAGGGAAACATCTACGCGGTTAAGCGTAGTAAAGAAGGCATCGACGAAGGCTATTTCCTGAACTTCAGATCCGGCTACGGCGGTTCCGGTTCGGAAGAATTGCTGACCGATATGACCGCAATAGAAGCGGCTTGGGCTGTCAACAGCAACCAGCCTATCAGCGGCAAAGATGCTGTCTACTACACTTTGGTGGAGGAAACTGTTAATGGGGAGACCATCAAAAAGGTTCGCCCCATCGCCGAAGGCGCTCAGACCGGAAAGATCGTTAAGGTCACCTTGGACGGAATGAGAAAAGAGACATATTTCTTCAACGCCGGGCAAGAGTTGAGCCTGAAAGATGATCTGAATAAGGTGGAAGTACAGACGTTTAAAGTTGGCGGTACCTCCCTTGAGGACGATGCTTATACTTTGGGCGCTAATGATATTACAATTGACGTAGGCAAAGTTACAAGTCATTCGTCGCATACATGGAAATATGATTGGGTTGAAGGCACAGATACGCATACCAGGAGATGCACTGTTTGCAACTATTTCAACCCCGACAGAAAGTATGATTGCACTCCGGCCGATGGGAGCAGTTTCACCAAACCCGATATTGACTATGTCGATTTGGCAGAAGGCCAAGAGGCAACTCATAGTGTTGTTTGCAAAGATTGTGGTGCGCATGAAATAAAGTGCAAAGTAGAATATGTAATAAACGAAGATAAGGACAATGTCTGGGATTTCTCCAAATGTTCGTGCGGGCGCAGCAACGTATCTCACACCGATGTCAGAGGAATGCTTGCCGGTGATGTCAACCTTAATGGTACGGTCGATGCACGCGATGCCATTGCTGTGCTGAAAAAGATGGTGAAAAGGCCGGTTAATAAATTCAACGAGCGCAATGCGAATGTGGATGAAGATAACAACATTGAGGCCCAAGACGCTTATACAATTATCCTTCGTTGGTTGGGAGATAATAAAATCATAACGAAATTAAAAACAATTGAGGCAAAAGCCAACACGGCTAACCATTATAATAAGACTACCGTAGGAAATCTGAAAATGGACGGTTCCGAGGGTACGAATGACCGCTATGTATGTACTAGAGATACTGACATTGCTGTAAAAGAGGGTGATACGATCGTCTTTGGTCCTGTTCGTATGCAGCAGGCGGTTATGGGCTGGTTCTATGATGCTGATGAAAATCCGCTGACTGTAATTAATCGAAACGATAAGAATCTTGAGGTGGAGTACGAATTTGCAGATGGAGACGGTAAGCTCAAGGAAGCGGATCTGACAGACGCAGGAAGAACGGTACACAACGAGAGTCTGGGACTGGTCATGGCAAGTATTGTCGTCCCCGAAGGTGCAGCTTTTGTCCGGTTCAATGTCAATGCCGAAGAAAAGGATAAATACTATATTCGCATCAATGATGAGTTCTCTATCGGTGCTTATAAATCCATTACCAAGGTTGATGTATCTACCCTTGGAAATCCGCTGAAGAATCAGTTTGTTCTGAACATGGGCGACTCTTTGGCCGACGGTGCCGGTCACTACCCGCTGAGAGATCCCGATCCCGATGGTCGCTTGACCTGCTGGTCTCGTCGTACCATGCAGCAATTTGGCGCAAAGGTTGTTACCTCCGCTCAGGGCGGCTCGACGGTTTCTACAAAACAGTTACAGGATACTTATGCTGCTCAGATGAAAAAGGGCGAAGGACTGTCATTTTCTTCCCGCAGTTGCATCCTGAATCAGATCAACGAGCATTCTAACAGCGGCCGTCAGTTCGAATATATCCTTTTGGAAGGCGGCGGTAACGATGCCGGTGGTAATGCACCGCTCGGCTACATCGGTGACAGTTTTGATCCGAATAGCTTCGACACAGTGGATACCTATTCGGGCGCTTTGGAGCGGTTGATCTATACTGCTATCCAGCAGCATGGCGATACCGCAGCTCTGGGCTATTTCATCCCCTATGACATGAGATACCCGTCAAAGGCTTATTCAACCCTTACAGGTGCCGGCACATACTTTGATCGGTGCAAGGAAATCTGCGCTAAATGGGGCATCCCCGTTTGCGACCTCTTCTACATTTCCCATGAGGATGAGAACGGTAACATCGTTTTCGATTCCAGAATGAATACAGAAGAAGCAACAAAATATTTTGGGGATAAGTATTCAGAGCAAGTACCTAATCCTGATGTAGATACTTCTGCTACCGGTCTGACCTATGATGGTTGCCATGCTCTCGATGCCGGTCACGAAATCTTGTTCACCTATATCAAACCCTTTATGCTGGAAATGAAGCCGGTATCTGCTGAGATCTATGCCCAAGTTCAGGAATATCATAAGAATAATCCTCTTCCCACAGTCTACTACGGACCGTATCCCCAAGACAGTTAATCCAAATAATGAAGACGAAGGATCCTCCTTCGTCTTCATTTTATTTTTTTACTAAAAAAACCTTGAAAATAATGTGAAATATTTATGCTACTGCTTGATTTTATCCAAACATTATGTTATTATTTTAATGGATAATGATAAGGTGACAAGAGTAATCCGAACCTGCCTCAAAGCAGAACATTTCGGTGCTTTTCACTTATTTTTATTTGATCGGCGGCAGCCGATCTGCATAAAAGATAGAGCAAAAATCCCTCCAAATCTCCTTGCTTTGAGGTCGAAGATTTTAAAAAGAGCGGATTTTTGGTCAATCAAGGCATAAAACGCAGTCAATGCTGCCGCATTGGCGAGTATTTTAACGAAGGGTGAACGGAAATCCGCCTTTTCAAAACAAGGTTTGGATTACTCTTGTCACCTTATAAAGGAGACCGACCAAAATGAAAAAAAGACTGATTTCTCTTTTGGCAATGCTTGCGATGCTTTGCACAATGGTTATCGTTGCAATGCCTACCACTGTAGCGGCAGACACTTACCCTGCTTTTAGTACATACAAAAGTACTTCGACAGAAAAAGAGTGGTCTATTAAAACCCCTGCGGACTGGGCAGCGATGCGCACTGTCGCTGACGCGGCAACCACCGATTATTTTGAAGGATACACCTTCCATCTGGAAGGAAATGTCGATTTTGAATTTGCAAAACTGCTTCCGATGGGCAATGCCAATGCAAACGGAGCCGCCTTCGCCGGTACCATCAATGGTCATGGTTACGGTTTTGAAAATGTCAATTTAGGAACCAGTGGAAAAACAACTGAAAAAGACTCCACCGGTACGAAGGATATACATCATGCCGGTTTGTTTTTCCGTCTCGGAAAATGTGAATTCATTGATTTCGGTCTGAATAGCGGTCTGGTTTTCGGTCAAAGTGGCAGCGTCGCAGGTGCGATCTCCAGCTTTGGTAGGGTTATGCCCGGCACGACCCCCAAATTTACGCGGGTCTGGTCTTCGCTTACCATTGCTGCCATGAGCAATGTGACCGGCTCCGGCTTGGTCCACACCATTGAAAGAAATGATATTACAGTCGATGTAAACGGCTTTGTTTTTGATGGAGAGATCATTAAAATCGACGAATTTGGCTCCGATGGTCAGATCTCCTTTGGTGTCACCGGTCACACGCTCAGAGCTTTGCCGGCTAATAATAGTTTCGCTAATATTATTACCGACTTTGCTTCCCGCAACGGCAAGGTTACTCCCGTCTCCGGGAAGGTTGCGAGCTATACGGAAACCAATGAAAATGAATGTGGTGTTCGGGCGGCACTCTTCAACTTCGCTTCTGTAGCGAACTTCCAAAATGCAAACAAGGGAAATATCTATGCGGTCAAGCGGGCGGAGAAAGGCATCGATGATGGCTACTTCCTTGGTTTCAGATCCAGCTATGGCGATTCCGGTTCAGAGGATCTGCTGACCGATATGTCCGCAAAAGAAGCTGCTTGGACCATCAATACCAACCAAATCTCCGGCAAAGAAGCGGTTTACTACACTTTGAATGACGACGGTAAGGTTCGCCCGATTGTCGAAGGAAAACAAGATGGCAAGATCGTCAAGGTCACCTTGACCGGCGCAAGACAAGAGGAATACTTCTTTAACGCCGGCACGGAAGTGAACCTGGCTGAAAAACTGGGCAAAGAGAATGGCCAGACCTTTACAGTAGGTGGCATCGACATCACCGACGCCACTTATATTGTCGACGAGGATACTGAAATTACAGTAACCTCCGTCTGCACAAACCATACCTATGATGCCAGTTCCTATGTTGCAGTTGCAGGCGAAAATGAGCATACTGCGACCTGCAAGGCTTGCGGCATTAAAGTAGTAGAACCTTGCTCTGCAGACAGCTATAACCAATCCATCGTCACCGTTGATGATTTGGAAAGCGGTGTTGCAGCAACCCATAGCGGAACCTGCAAATTCTGCACAAAGGCATTTACTCAAAATTGCGACTTTACATATGAAGTTAAGACCAAGGACTATGTCTGGGATTATTCCTGCAAGTGCGGTCGCGACGAGGAGATTATCAACGAAGGTGTTGCGCCGGTGCTTGTCGGCGATGCCAACGATAATGGTGAGGTCGATTTGTTCGATGCTCTTCGTTTGCTGAAAAAGGTGGTAAATGATAATGTTGAGATCAATGAGCGCAATGCGGATGTGGATGGCGATAATGATCCCGATATTAAAGATGTTCGTAAAATCCTTCTGTACTATATGAATGATGCCAAAATCAAGGCGGAATTCGAAGCGACAGAGGAGCGTGTCAACACCACCAACTATTATAATTTAGAAGATGCAACCGTAGGAAATCTGAAAATGGACGGTTCCGAGGGTACGAATGACCGCTATGTGAGAACAGAATACATTTCGGTAAGTGAAGGCAATAAAATCGTCTTTGGTCCTGTGCGTATGCAGCAGGCGGTCATGGGCTATTTCTACGATGCCCAAAATAAACCCTTGGATCTGATCAATCATACCAATATCGAAGTCGAGCATACCTTCGAAGAGGGAATGATTATGGCAAGCATTATCGTTCCCGAAGGGGCGGCATACGTGCGGATGAATGTCAACGCCGAAGAAAAGGATCAGTTCTATATCCGCATCAATAATGACTTCACCGTTTTTGATTATGAAAATGTTACCAAGGCCGAGTCGGATGCCCTTGAAAACCCGTTGAAGGATCAGTTGGTGCTGAACATGGGCGACTCCTTGGCCGATGCCGGCGTTGCAAAAAGAGATCCTACTCCCGATGGTCTTCTCACCGGCTGGTCGCGGCGTACCAAAAATTACTTTGGCGCGAAGGTTGTCACTTCCGCCCAGGGCGGCTCGACGGTTTCTACAATTAAGTATGCCAACGTCAAGCCGGGTGTAGCAATTGACGCCCGCGGGTGTGTTGTAAATCAGCTCAACGAGCATACCAATATTGGCCGCGAGTATGAGTACATCCTCTTGGAGGGCGGCGGTAACGATGCGGGAGCCGTAGCTGGCCTCGGTGAAGTCAATTACAACTCCTTTGATCCCAATGACTTCGCTCCTGAAGATACCTATGCAGGCGGCTTGGAGCGGTTGATCTATACCGCCATCAAGCAGCATGGCGATACTGCTGCCATGGGCTATTTTATCCCCTATGATATGAAGTATGCGCCCAAAGCAGGTATTGTAGCCGCCAAGCCTTACTTCGAATTAGGTAAGAAGATCTGCGACAAATGGGGCATTAAGTATCTGGATCTCTTCGAGATTTCAACACCGGATAAGAACGGCAATGTTATATTTAATGCTAAAATAAATGACCAGGCCTTTGTTAACGAAAATGCAGCCAGCCTTCCGAACAACGGTACCGATGCCTATGATGCGAATGGCCTTACCTACGACGGTATTCACTGCATCGATAAGGGCTATGATATCTTGTTTAGTTATATCAAACCCTTCATGCTGGAAATGGAGCCGGTATCCAAGGATGTCTATCTGGAAGTTCAGAAATATGACCCGATTCCCACGATTATCGGTCAAAAATAATAACAATCCATATAAAATGGAGGCGTAAGCCTCCATTTTATTTTGCGGGCGGGGAAACCCCGCCCCTACTTGATTTTATCGAAAAATTATGGTATGATTCTTTAAGATTTTAATGAAAGGGGGGAGCATACCTTGAAGAAGGATTTTTTGAAGGGCTTGAAAGCCGGTTTGCCGATCGGCTTGGGCTATTTTTCGGTTTCCTTTGCCTTCGGTGTGGCGGCGGTGCAGAACGGATTGTCGGTCTTAAACGCGGTGTTGATTTCGCTAACCAATCTCACATCGGCAGGTCAGCTAGCGGGGCTTTCGGTCATCGCGGCGGCGGGCAGTTTGCTTGAAATGGCGGCTACTCAATTTGTCATCAATCTGCGGTATGCGTTGATGTCCATCTCCCTTTCTCAAAAATTGGACCATAGCGTGACGATGCTCGAACGGATGCTCATATCCTTCGCTGTCACCGATGAAATCTTTGCGGTCGCAATGAATAAAAAAGGGGCAGTCACCGCGCCCTATTTCTATGGGTTGGCGACTTTGCCGATCCTTTGCTGGGTCGGCGGCACCTTCTTTGGTGCGGCGGCGGGCGAAATTTTGCCCGCGGCGGTGCTTTCGGCGTTGGGGGTAGCGATCTATGGAATGTTTGTCGCCATTGTCTTGCCGGTGGCAAAAAAGAGCTTGGCGGTGGCGCTGGTGGCGTCTCTTGCGATTGCGCTTTCCTGTTGCTTTGCTTGGGTACCCTTTATAAATCAGGTTTCGGGCGGATTTGCCATCATCATCAGCGCAGTAGTCGCCGCGATGGTGGGCGCATTGTTCTTCCCGGTGAAGGAGGGTGAGCAATGATGATGTTTCTTTATATTTTGGTGATGGCGGGGGTGACCTATCTTATTCGGGTGCTGCCGATGATCATCTTTAAAAAGAAGATTGAAAATCGCCTGATCCGTTCCTTTTTGTATTATATTCCCTATGCGGTGTTGGCGGCGATGACCTTTCCCGCCATTTTGGAGTCCACCGCCTCGCCCATCTCGGCGGCAGTGGGGCTGCTGGCGGCGTTGGTGATCGCTTGGCTGGATTGGGGCTTATTGCCCACCGCCCTTTTCGCCTGCGTCGGCGTTTACCTTTGCGAATTGATTATGAAGCTTTTTTAACGAAATAGAAAATCTCTCCATTCGGCTTATAGGCTCGATGGAGAGATTTTTTTATTTTGCGAAGCAACATATCTCGTTTTTGCGAACGCGAAAACATATCGTAAATTCCGAAGGAATTTATATCGTCTTCTATATACCCCCCTGTTGACAATATACCCCCATAGGGTATATGATGTTCTTGGAGGTGCAGTATGGATCATAATTGTTGCAATAAGAAAACGAAAAGAAGTGCCGAAGAGAAAAAACAGATTATCCATCGGTTAAACCGAATAAGCGGCCAGATCAATGGGATAACTAAAATGGTTGAGAACGATGCATATTGTAATGATGTATTGATCCAGCTTTCTGCGGTCAAGAACTCTGTTAAAAGCTTGTCGTCGCTGATCTTGGAAAACCATTTGTATACTTGCGTATCCAGAGATTTGGAAAACGGCGAGTTGGATGCTATCGATGAACTGATCAGTTTGTTCAAAAGATTTAATTAAGGTGGTGAGAAGAATGGAAAAGTATGTAGTTTGCGAAAAATGCGGTGCTTTGGTCAAGGTCTTGATCGATTGTACCTGCGAAAACTGCGGTATTCAATGCTGCGGCAAAGCAATGAAAGAAATTTCGGCCGAAGAAGCCAAAAAACTTTTAGAAAAATAAGAAAAAAGCAGATGAGCGAATGCTCATCTGCTTTTGTTTTTTTACTGTTTATCAAATGCGGGGTTGATGCGGTAGTAGTTTTTGCTGTCCAGATGGCGGCGAAC
>CALGEL010000096.1 GCA_937881855.1 uncultured Clostridia bacterium
CGATATTTTTTATTTTGACGGAAGAAGTCATCGCGAAAGCGGTGGCTTTTTTCGTCATATCAGCCCGAAGGGCAAAAACATCGCCGATAGGCGATATTTTTTATTTTGACGGAAGAAGTCATCGCGAAAGCGGTGGCTTTTTTCGTTGTTGACGAAATACAAATAGATGGATATAATAGATGTATAAAATAGAATTAAAGGAGAACTATTTAATGGACTACAATGAGATTTTAGATCAAGTTTCCAAAAGCGCAAAGGTTGCGGGTGAATTTATCACCGAAAAAGCGATCCTTGCCAAAGATTATACTGTTTTGACCGGTGAGATCACCACTTTGCGTACCCGCATCAATTCCTTATACAAGGAGCTCGGCAAAGCGGTTTACACCGCCCATGCCAACGAAATGGACAATGCCGCGCAGATCGACGATTATCTTTGCGATCTGGATGCAAAATTGGCAGAGCTTGCCGAAAAAGAGCAACAGCGCAAAGCTTTGAACAACTAATTTATTTGAATCGAGGACGTTTATTTTGGCTAAAGCACAGAAAAACTTTTTAAGCGGCGCACTGATCTTGACCGTTGCCAACATTATGGTCAAAATCATCGGCGCAGTCTATAAGATCCCTCTTGCCAACTGGATCAAGCCGGAGGGAATGAATTTTTATAACGATGCCTATCAGATTTTCAGCCTGCTCTTTATCCTTTCCACCGCCGGTGTGCCGGTGGCGATTGCCAAGATGGTGAGTGAAGCGATCGTTGATAAGCGCCATAAGGAGCCCAAAAAGATCCTTGCCGCATCTTCCGGCATTTTTGCCGTCATTGGTTTTATCCTGATGGTAATTATGTTCCTGACCGCAGGCTATCTTTCCGATTATTTTGGCTATACCACGGTAAACTACTGCCTTTATTTGATCGCGCCCGCCATCTTTTTAACTTCGGTGACCGCCACCATCAAGGGCTATTTCCAAGGGTATAAATGTATGACCCCCACCGCGATCTACCAAGTCATTGAAGCCGCCTTTAAATTGGTCGGTTTGAGCATTGTTTTCATTATGCTGACCCGCGGCATCACCGATCCGATGATCCTTGCCTGCGGCGGCATTTTGGGCGTCACCTTCGGCTCCTTTGCGGCCGGTGTTTTCCTGCTGATCCGCTATCTGACCGAAAAGGATTTGGGGAGCAATCTTCAAGAATATACCCCTTCCCGCTCCACCAAGAGCATTATCGGCACCACCCTTTCCCTTGCCATCCCCATCTCTTTGAGTTCGGCGGTGATGAGCCTGACTTCGACCTTGGATATGTTTTTGGTCAAAGGCAGTCTGGCCGCCTATGGGCTTTCTCCCGAAGAAGTGACCGCGCAATACGGCTCCTATGCGGGTGCGACCTGGTCGCTCTTCAATTTACCGCCCACCCTGACAGTAACGGTCGGGATCGCGGTTCTCCCCTTTTTAACTTCTGCTCTTGCCGAGCATAAAAAGGAAGAAGCGTTTATCAATATGCGCTCTTCCGCCAAGGTGGTTGCGCTTATTGCCATGCCCTGCGCTTTGGGTATGAGTACGATGGCGGAGCCTATTATCAAACTTCTTTATAATGAATCCTATTGGGCGGTTGCCATTCCCACTTTACGCTTGCTGGCAATCTCCATCTTCTTTGTCGCCTTTGTTTCCCTTACCGGAGTCTTTTTGCAAGCGGCGGGTAAGGTGAAAACTTCCTTGCTGACGATGGGAATCGGCGGCGCAATGAAACTGATCGTCAATGTGATTATGGTCAGCCGTATCGGCATTATGGGCTCCCCCTTGGGCACCTTTGCCTGCTATGGGACCATTGCCGCTTTGAATGTTTACTTTATCTATCGATATGTTGGCTTCCGCCTGCCCATTCGGGCAACGGTTTTGAAGCCGATGCTTTGCAGCCTTCTTTGCAGCGGAGCGGCTTATGGCGTCTGGGCGGGATTGCATCAAATTTTCCACCTTTCTTCCAATCTTGCCTTGATCGCAGGGTTAGGGGTTGCGGTGATCGTTTATGCAGTTTCGCTGCTGCTCTTTAAGGTTCTTGCCAAAGAAGATATGAACTTTATTCCCAAAGGGGCTAAAATCGGTGCATTTTTAGAAAAGAAGGGCTGGATCCATGAATAAGGATCAGTTTAAAAAGCAAGCGCATTTTTCTTATGAAGATGTCTTGGACCTTATATCCTATTTACGCAGCGACGATGGTTGCCCTTGGGATCGGGTACAGACCCATCAATCGGTACGCCGCGGGGTGATCGAAGAAGCCTACGAAGTGGCGGAAGCGATCGATCGGCAGGACGATGGGATGATGATCGAAGAATTGGGGGATCTGCTGATGCAGGTGCTCTTTCACGCGGAGATCGCGCGGCAAGAAGGACGGTTTACCCTGCAAGAGATTTATGACCGCCTTTGCAAAAAACTCATCTTCCGCCATCCCAACCTTTTTGAAGGCACTAAGCCGATGGATTGGCAAGAGCTCAAACGGCTGGAAAAAGGGCAAAAAACCTTGGAAGAAGATCTCGATGGCATTGCCAAGACCTTACCCGCTCTCACCCGCGCAGAAAAGATCGCAGGCAAGCTGAATGAACGCGACCAAGGGCAACATTTGGAAGAACTTGGAAAAACGTTTGCAGATGAGCCCAACGAAGAAAATTTGGGCAAATTGCTTTTTGCCGTCTGCGCTGCCGCCAAGCAAGCAAAAATCGATCCCGAACAGGCATTAAATAAAGAAAATCAGGGTAAAATCGCCCAAATTTGTTTAAAATAACAAGTTTTTTTCAAAAAGGGCTTGCAAAACTTAATGAAATGATGCATAATTAAGACATAAGTTATCACCAGTTTGTGATAAAAAATCTACACTAAAATTTGGAGGATTTTTAAAATGAACAAAGCAGAATTGATCGCTGCTGTTGCAGCAAAAGCAGGTGTTTCTCAGAAGGATGCCGGCGTTGTTGTCGCCGCTGTTCTGGATGAAATCAAAGACGCTCTGAAGAAGGGCGATAAGGTTCAGTTGGTTGGCTTCGGTTCTTTCGAAGTTCGCGCTAAGGCTGCTCGCACCGGTAAGAACCCCCGCACCGGCGAGACCATCAACATCCCCGCTTCTAAGGCTCCCGCTTTCAAAGCAGGTAAGGCTTTCAAGGATTACATCGGCTAATTTAAACTCAAATATAAAATCCGGCACTTATGTGCCGGATTTTAATTTCAAAAGGAATCCATTATGAGAATTGATAAATTTTTAAAAGTCAGCCGCTTGATCAAGCGGCGCACCATCGCCACCGAGGCCTGCAACAGCGGGCGGATTACCATCAACGATAAGGTTGCCAAAGCATCCACCGATGTCAAGGAAGGCGATGTGATCACCATCGGGTTTGGCGGTAAGCAAACCAAGGTGCGTGTCAAAAAAATCGTGGAGTTCATCAAGGCGGAAGAGGCCGACACGATGTTTGAACCCATAGACTGATCCCACCCCCTGCGGGGGTGGGATTTTTTTATTCTTCTTGTAAAAGAAGCCATTGCTCGGTCAGGTCGTCTTGCTTGGCGCGCAGAAGTTCCATATCGTTGCAACATTCTTCCAAGACTTTATAATCGGCAGTTCCTTCGTCCAAAATAGTTTGCTTTTCTGCCAACGCTTGTTCGATCTGCTCCAACTCCCGCTCGATGCGGGAAAGCTCTTGCCTGCGGGCGGCCTGCTGCGCACGTTGTTCTTTACTTTTATAATTGGATGGGGGTGTTTTCTTCTCTTTGGGCGCCGCAGGGGGTTGCTCTTGGGGTTCTTGCCAATAGTCTTCCAAACTTTTGAGTTCTTCCAAACCGTTGGGGGTCAGTTTCAAGATGCGGTCGGGCACCTTGGAGAGAAAATAGCGGTCGTGGGAAACCACCAGCAAATTACCGCCAAAATCGGCAATGCTCCGCTCTACCTCTTCCCGAGCCGGAAGATCCAAATGGTTGGTGGGCTCGTCCAGCAGCAAGGTATTGCACCTTAGCGGCATCAATGCGGCAAATTGAAATCTTGCCCGCTCACCGCCCGAAAGGGTACCCACCTTCAATTCCACCTCTTCGCCGATGAAGGAGACCTGCGCCAAAAGGGAGCGCAACTGCTGATTATTCATCTGCGGATAAAGGTCGGAAAGTTCCTGCAACACTGTATTCTCATCATCTTTAAAATGGGTTGCCTGACGGAAAAAGGCGCGTTGAATATTGGCGCCCCAGCGAATTCTTCCGTTCGCCGCTTCCTGCTCTCCCATCAACACCGAAAGGAGGGTGGATTTGCCGGTTCCGTTGCCACCGACAATGGCGACCTTTTCGCCTTTTTTTATATATAAATTCAAGCCTTCGAAAAGTTGGTGATCTTCTCCGACCACCACCGAAAGATCGCGGCATTGGAGAACATCGTTGCCCCCTGCCTGATCCACCGGAAATTTCAGATGCAGGCGGCGCTCGTTGGTATGGGGTTTTTCGATCAATTCCATCTTTTCCAGCTGTTTACGGCGGCTTTTCGCCATCGCAGAAGTGGAAGCGCGGACCAAATTCCGATCGATATAATCGGTCAGCTTTGCCACTTCCTTTTCCTGCTGCTCATACAGCCGCATCTGCTCTTTGACCCGAATTTCCTTTTGCTCTTTAAAGGCGGTATAATTGCCTTTATAGCTTTCAATATGTCCTTCCTGCATCTCCCAGATCTCATCGACACAACGATCCAAAAAGAAACGGTCGTGGGAGACGACGATAACAGCACCTTTATATTCATTTATGTAGCTTTCCAGCCAGCTAAGGGTTTTAAAATCCAGGTGGTTGGTGGGCTCGTCCAGCAATAATAGGTTCGGTTGCTCGATTAAGAGTTTACACAATGCCAACCGCGTTTGCTCACCGCCCGAAAGATCCGCCACATCCATCTGCAAGTCATAGGAGCCAAAGCCCATACCATTCAAAACAGTTTTAATGCGAACATCGATTTGATAGGCATCGGTGGCATCGATAATCGCTTGCAGGCGAGCATATTCTTTGGGGTCTTGGGTATGGGGCAGTTTTTCGATCGCCTCCAACCCTTCTTTGACCACACTGCGCAATTCCTCAATGATGCTTTTGCCGCCCGAAAGCCCACTATTTTGCAAAAGGTAGCCGATGCGGGTTTTGGGATGCAAAAACCGCTCTCCCGCTGTATGCTCCAGCCGGTCGGCAAGGACATTCAGCAGGGTAGATTTTCCCGCACCGTTACCACCGATCAAACCAATGACCGCCCCTTCTTCGCAAAGGACGCTGACTTGATCGATGACCCGACGGTCGCCAAATTCAACGATTAAATTTTTTAAGGATGCAATGACCATTTAACACTCCAAAAGATAGGCGCTCAATGTCTCGCCCACAGGCTGAACATGCGCCAAACGAAATCCTAATTTTTCATAAAAGCCCACATTGGCAGGCTCATAGATCTCCACCACGCCCAACGCCTGACGGCGCTGTACTTCGAGACAAAATTCTTCCACCAAGGCTCTTGCCAGCCCTTTACCCCGCATCTGCGGCGCCACCGCCAGCAGATCCAAAAGAAGATATTCTTCATAAAATTCATCCACCAGCCCACCGCTTATGCGGTCATAGACCTTTTGGACATCGATGGGCAAGGTGACCCGTTCTTCGCCCTTCGCGGTATGAGGGCAGAGGCAGAGAACACCGGCGCGGTCAGGGGTGGTATAGACCGTCAGTTCCTCCCAAAAATCGCTGAGATATTTGCGGAAGATCTGCATCAAAATCCCCTGCCGCTGATCTTCATAAGGCACATAGTGGCAATATAAGGGATCGTGGCAAAAGCTTTCCGCTAAAAGGGAAGAAAGCTGCTCAATATCGGTTTTTTCGGCTTTAATTATTTTCATCATAGTCTTTATTATACCCGCTTTGTTCTTCTTTTTCAATCATTTCTTTCAATGCCGCCAAGGCATCCTTTAATCCCCCTACCCCATCGATCAAACCTTCTTTCACCGCCTGCTCTCCATCTAAAACAGTACCCACATCGGTGACCAGATTTCCCACCTGCGTCATCAGACTATGCAGACGATCGAAGGAGATCTTTGAATTTTTGACAATGAATTTACAAATGCGGTTTTGCATCTCTTCCAAGTTCCGAAGACTTTGGGGGACGCCGATGATGGTACCGGTGGCACGAACGGGATGAATGGTCATCGTCGCGCTGGGTACAATAAAGGAGCAACGAGCGGCGCAAGCCAACGGAACCCCGATAGAATGACCGCCGCCCAGCACCAGCGAGACGGTGGGGGTTTGCATTGATGCGATCAACTCGGCAATCGCCAACCCTGCCTCCACATCCCCGCCCATGGTGTTGAGCAGAATAAGAACGCCCTGCACCGACTCCTTCTCTTCCATCGATACTAAGAGCGGAAGCAAATGTTCGTATTTGGTGGTTTTATTTTGCTCAGGCGCCAAAAAATGCCCTTCCACCTGCCCGATCACCGATAAGACTTGAATTCCGTTTTCAGGCTCGGTGGCACCCAGCTCGCAAAGTTCTTCCAACATTTCATTATTTTTCTTTTCTTGCTCCATGGCGCTCTCCTTTGAAAAACTCGTTTCCTTTTTAGCCTTTACCGATTGAAAGAAAAAAATCAAAAAATTTCAAAAAATATGTTGACAAGACGAAGGTTTTAATGTATTATATAAGTCGTCTGTTACGGCGCTATAGCTCAGTTGGCTAGAGCATGCGGTTCATACCCGCAGTGTCATTGGTTCGAATCCAATTAGCGCCACCATATACGGCGCCTTGGTCAAGCGGTTAAGACACCGCCCTTTCACGGCGGTATCACGGGTTCGATTCCCGTAGGCGTCACCAGGAAGTTTAGCTCAGCTGGGAGAGCATCTGCCTTACAAGCAGAGGGTCAGCGGTTCGAGCCCGTTAACTTCCACCAACAAAAAGCCCTGATTTGCTTAGCAAATCAGGGCTTTTTGAATGATGTTGCCTTTGGCAAATGATGGCGCTTTCGCTGATGATGTCGGCAGAGCCTAATGATGCCGCTTCGCTAATGATTTTAGGGCAAACATTGCATCATTGCGACCATCGGGAGCAACATCATTATGCAATGCATAGCATCATATCGCCTTTGGCGATGCATCATTGAAAAAAATATATTTTTATGATATAATATGCACAAGGCAAAAAGGATTTCATATCAAAACTTGAAATCGCATTAAAAGAAGCCAGCGAAACCGGCTATTGGCTCGATTTATTGCTTAAAACAAATTATATTGACGAACAACTATATAAGAAACTTTCTTCCAAATGCACTTCCTTACGCGTGATGTTGATTGCATCTTGCAGAACTGCGAAAGAAAATCTTTGATTATTATATTGACAAAGCAACGAATAAGATATACTATTAAGACAAGCCGTTGGTTGCTGGCGACAAGCCGAAATGAAGCTTCTTTCGACCCGCCGTTTCAGCAACGGCTTACCTTTGAACGATACAGCGTTAATAGCGTTTGGGACATATCTCGCCCATTCACTTACTTGCGTTGTATCGTTTTTTTATTTACTATTTTAATAATCTATGCTAAAATATAATAGAATTAAAATGAAGGGGAACCATTATGTTTGAGATGAAGAAACCCAAAAAGAGCGTTTTAGCGGCTTTGATCTGCGCGGCGGCGGTGCTGCTGCTGATTGCAGGAGCGACCATCGCTTTTTTTGCCAATAAATTTCATATTGAGATCGCTTTGGACGGCGACAAGGAGATTACCTTGGAATTTGGGCAGGAATATGCCGATCTCGGCGCATCTGCCCGCTATTGCGGAACCTATTTTATGAAGGAAGGCAAAGCGGTGGAGCTGAACACCGAAGGGGCGGTGGATGCCAAGAAATTGGGCACCTACACCATTACCTACTCCGCCGAAAAATGGGGTCAATCCGCCAAGGCGACCCGCAGGGTTACGATCATTGATACCGCCAAGCCCACGCTGGAATTAAAAGGCGAAGAGAAAATCACCATCCTTCGCGGGAACGAATATGCCGAGCCCGGCTTTACCGCCCAAGATAACTACGACGGCGATCTGACCCAAGCGGTCATCATCGACGGCAAGGTCGATACCAAAACCGCAGGCACCTATACCCTAACTTATAAGGTTATGGACAGCAGCGGGAATGCGGCGGAAGAACTGAAACGGACGGTTGTTGTTCGGGCGCCGGTGGCGGTTGCACCTTCCGAGCCGATACAGGTGATCCCCGGCGAAAAGACCATTTACCTGACCTTTGACGACGGCCCCGGCCCTTATACCACAAAATTATTGGATGTCTTAAAGAAGAACAATGTCAAGGCCACCTTCTTTGTTTGCGATCATTCCAACTATAATTATTTGATGAAACGGATCGTGGACGAAGGGCACTCCATCGGCATCCATTCCGCCACCCACGACTACAACAAGATCTATGCCAGCGAAGATGCCTTCTTCAATGATTTTTACCATATGCAGGATCTGATTGAAGCAAAAACAGGCATCAAAACCACTCTTTGCCGTTTCCCCGGCGGAAGCTCCAATCTGGTCAGCCGCTTTAATCCCGGCATTATGACGCGGTTGAGCAAGGAACTGACCAACCGCGGTTTCCAATATTTCGATTGGAATGTAGATAGCGTGGATGCCGGCGGGGCAACCACGGCTGCCCAAGTGGTTCGTAATGTGACCAACGGTGCGGCAAACAAGAGTGTTTCGGTGGTGTTGCAACACGATATTAAAAATTTCAGTGTCGAAGCGGTGCAGCAAATCATCGATTGGGGCAAAGCCAACGGATATACCTTTAAAGCCTTATCGGCATCCGCTCCCACCGCCCACCACGGAATTAACAACTAAATCCATCGGAGGTAAAAACTTCAAGTTTTTACCTCCGATTTTTTAGGGGATAGGAAAAATTGTTTGAAACCTTCTAATCGCGCCGTAGCTTTAGCTATGGGTTACCCGACGGCGTATGCGATACGCCGAGTGGCGCGATTGGGAGGTAGCAAATGGGCATAAAAAGAAAACCATCGTAATTACGATGGTTTTCTTCCTTATTTTTCAATTATAGAGCAGAAATAAACACAAAAAACTTCCATCGCTCCCTTTTTCTGCCCTTTGCGGTTCAGGCAATTTTAACATCCCCTTTTATAATCCTAAACTTACTTGCAGTGCTCGATCTACCTGCTCCATGGTGTGGGGGCTGATATGCCCCATCTTCTCCCGCAAACGGGCTTTATCTAATGTACGCACCTGTTCCAGCAGGATCATCGACCGCTTTTGCAGACCGCAGGTTTCTTCGATATTGATATGGGTGGGCAGCCGCCCTTTATCGATCTTACTTGTGATGGCGGCGGCAATCACTGTCGGGCTATATCGATTGCCGACATCGTTCTGCACAATTAACACCGGCCGCAACCCGCCCTGCTCGCTTCCCACCACGGGAGAAAGATCGGCATAGTAAATATCACCACGTTTGATCATTTTTCTTTTCCTTTCGTATTGATAAGGTGGCAAGAATAATCCGAGCCTGTTTTAAAAAGGCAGATTTTTGCTCATTCTTCGTTAAAATACTCGCCAATGCACAAAGCATTAGCTGCGTTTTATGCCTTGACTGAACAAAAATCTGCTCTTTTTAAAATCCCTGACCTAAAAGCCGGAAAATTTTGAGGGATTTTTGTTTATCTTTTTCGCAGATTGGCTGTCGCCTATCAAGAAAAAATGGACGAAAAGCACCGAAATTTTCCGCTTTGAGGCAGGTTCGGATTATTTTTGCCACCTTACTGCTATTATTTCCATCTATGATGGATCTAATACAGTCTACGAAAGAAAAAAACTTCGGTGATGTTTATAAAAAAACGCTTGTTTTTCATTGAAAAACAAGCGTTTTAAATCAATAACCCAACTCTTCGCCCACCAAGATGACCTTGATACGGTTTTCGAAGCGCTGCGGACCGCAGATCAGATAACTGCAACAAATCCGCCCCGGTGAAGCGCAGCCTGCGGTAAGATCGCCATTCAGCCCCAAACAATGCCCTGCTTTATTGCAATAGGTATCGCAGGAGAGCCGCTTGGTATTGAGCGGAGCCGCAATGGTTTTAACGCGGCGGATGCCTTCTTCCACATCCTTGACGATTTTATTGACGCCTGCCACGACAATGACAGATTTAGGCCCATAGGCAATGGCGGCGACCCGATTGGCGGTACCATCCACATTCACGAGCTCTCCTTGCTCGGTGATGGCATTGGCGGAGCAGAAAAAGGCATCGGCAAAGAACGCTTCCCGCTCGATCCGCTCTTTTTCTTCGGGGGTAACGTTCGGCGCGGTGCGGTCGGAAAAACGATAGAAGCCGCTACGCAGAAGTTCGGCAACGCCGGTCTCCTTCAAGGTCATAGACCCGCCCGATGCAACCGAAGACCCTTCCTTGACCAATTCCTTGACCAAAGGTACCACATCTTCTTTGGTGGCGACATAATGGGCTTCCATTCGGTTTTTTCTTAAATTTTCAAGTACTTTCTCAATCATTTTAATTCCTCCAAAAGCGCCGCAAGTTCGGCGGCACTATCCAAAACATATGCATCAGTTTTTTCTAAAATTTCGCGGTGCTGATGCCCTTTACAGATCAAGGCGCAAGGGCTACCCACATACCGCGCCATATCGGCATCGGTGGTCAGATCGCCCACAATAAGAACTTGATTTGGCTCAATATGATGCTGCTCCAAATAGGCTTGAACAGCCGCTTCCTTGCCGCCCAACGAACGATCCTGCCGACCGACAATTCCTTCAAAATAATCAGCCACGCCCCGCTCTTGCGCTTGGGCGATCAGCAGGTCATGATAGAGCGATGAGAAGAGCAGTTGGCGATATCCTGCCTTTTGAAATTGCGCCAAGGCTTCTCGCACTTCTGGAAAAACAGGGCGGGGAAATTTCTTACATTCCTGCTGAAACTCTGCCGACACTTCCTCGATCCGCTCTTTTTGCATATCAAAGCCAACGCTTTCATAAAAGGCTTCCAGCGGCATAATTAAATGCTTTGTATACCACTCTTTCGAAATCAACGGCAGGTTTCGCTTTTGGAGCATGGCATTGACCGCGCCCGCCGAAGCGCCCATATCGTCCATAACGGTTCCGTTGAAATCCCAAAGGATTGTATTGATCATATTATTTCTCCCAAGTTTAAAAAAACCGAAAGGCGATGCCTTTCGGTTTTCTCAAATTACTTATCCAGATTATATCTCTTCTTAAATCTGTCTACACGACCGCCGGTATCGACCAGCTTTTGCTTACCAGTAAAGAAAGGATGGCACTTGGAGCAGATTTCAACACGGATCTCGCTCTGGGTGGAGCGGGTCTCAAATGTGTTACCGCAGGCACACTTTACTACAGCTTTATCGTAATTGGGATGGATCCCTTCCTTCATGAATATCACCTCTTTTTCGATTTCATACTTCGTTACCTTAGAATATTATCATACTTCATTTGTAAAATCAAGTATTTTTTTAAAAAATTTTATGCTAACGATGGCATCTCAACGATTTCTTGATACATCTCTTCTTCGGGGACGGTGGCATCGAAGGTATAGACCTTATCAAATGTCTCTGCGGTTTCCCCGCGGGCAACACCGCTAAATTCCACATTTCGATTCAAGCGGATAATTCCCATCGAGCCTTTACCCAATGCGACATCATAGACATCGTCGGCAATTTTGGTCGGGGCATTGATCTGCGCCTCTTCCAAGCCGAACTGACCTTGGGAATTATCGCCCCAGACATAAAGTTCGCCCCGCTCGGTCAATGCGGCGCAGGAATTCTCGCCGACTGCGATTTTCATCACACCGTCCAGCACCTTTTTGAAGACCGCATAATCGCGGGCATCGCCGGTACCAAGCTGACCCAGATCGTTTCTGCCGGCGGTATGGACTTCGCCGTTTTTGGTCAATACCACGCTAAAATACCGCCCTGCCTGCGCTTGCTTGACACCGTTCATCAATTTGATGGGAAGGCTGCTGGACGCGGTGGTACGGTTGCCCATTTCGGAATAGCTATTATCCCCAAATCCATAGAGATTTCCGTATACATCCACCGCCAAGGTATGAGTATCGCTGACCGACACCGATCCGACATTATTCAATATCTTATTGGCTTGGGTACGGTTACGCTCCGTTCCATCGCCCAAACGACCAAAGGCGTTATAACCGGCGGAATAAAGATCTCCATTGGAGACATACATCAGGTTATTCCCCGTCGCCGCCAGAAAACTGCATTTTTTGGCATAGCGTTCGGAAGAAAAATAGGTGGGATCATTCTCATAGGTCAGATATTCAAAGGCACCGTTCAAGCGGAGTTCCCCTTTGCTATTCAAGGTCGCCAAAAGGTTTTTATCGCCGCAGATCGCTTGCAGATTGCGATAACACAAGCCGTTTTTATAGATCGTCTTTTCCTCATCTTTAAAGGAAAGATGACCATAAGTAGTTCCCTTCCCTGTCAACACATAATAATCATCGCCTACTGCATAAAGGCGGGCGGGAAGATCTTGCGTCTTTTGGGTCCGCTTATAAATGTCTTCGGGAGAGTCCTCGCTGATAAAACCCTTAATCTCTGCGGATTTTTCAGGGATCAACATCAATGCCACACCCGCGATCAGAAAGATGGCGCCCGCCACTGCATACAGGCGAATACGACCGCCAATTTCCTTGCGCACTTTTTTACTGATTTTTTTATTTCCTGCGCGAAGAAGGTTGAGCAAAAAAAGCAAGCCGAGCAGACCGGCGAAGACGAAACTGATTACACTTATTATCTTAATCATATTATTTCGCCTCCTTAATCTGCGCTACCGCTTCAAAGCCATCACCGGATACGGTTCCTAATTGCTCATAGCGGCGATCTCCCGCGCCCAAAAGCTTACCGCCTTGGGTGATGATCAGAACACAGCGATCGCTTGCAGAGAATTCTGCCACTGTTTTATGAACCAATTTCGGCGTTTTTTGCTTGACATTGCCGCCACCCAACTGGTGGTAATAATTATCGCCCCAGCCATATAGTTTTTCACCAATCAACACATAGGCGGAATGGGCGCCTGCGCCGATGGCCGACGGGCTGTTTTCCAGCTCAACGGCACCAAATTCCGACTGCTTTTGAAGAGTGGGTTTTTCTTCATCATCCTGAACGGTCTGAACAGCCTTTTGCTCCTCTTCCCATTCTTCCAAAGTCTGACGCCCCAGCTGACCATAGGCATTATTGCCGGCGGTATGCACCGAGCCATCATTCTTCATAATAATAGTAAAATCTTCGCCTGTTGCAAAATCTTTGCAATCCTTTGCAATCTCCACCGCGGTTTGATAGCTTTCCTTATTTCCGATACCGAACTGACCATAGGCGTTATTACCCAAGGCATAGACGGTGCCGTCCTGCAACATATAGTACAGAGAACGCGCGGTGGCAACCACCTTGATGGCATTTTCCGCCAAACGATGGGCGGTATGGTCAATGCGCTCCTGATCGGTGCCCAACTGATGATAGGTATTAACACCATATACATAAAGGTTTCCGTTTTCTTTGATGTATGCACCGGTTGTATCCGAAATGGCAGCCGACTTGACTTCGGTATCTATTTGAACAAACTGCCCAACATATTCTTCTTTGGCGGTGGGGATCAACGCATTTTCGTTGCTGCCCATACCATATAACACACCATCTTTGGTCAATACATAGATGGTTTTTCCCGAAGAATACACTTTCCAAGCATTTT
Source organism: uncultured Clostridia bacterium (assembly GCA_937881855.1). Classification (GTDB taxonomy): domain Bacteria; phylum Bacillota; class Clostridia; order Oscillospirales; family QAKW01; genus QAKW01. Next base: position 13,742 of record CALGEL010000096.1, read on the forward strand.
TATAAAGCACGCCGCCTTCTTCCAAGGGTTCCATATCCAGCTTACCCCAACCGTAAAGATCACCTGCTTCGGTGATGGCGAACTGATGGTCATTGCCGCAAAAAACATCGGCAATATTACCATAGACTACCGAAGGGTTCAGCACTGCCGCTTTTTCTTCATCCAACACCAATTCTTTTTGGTGGCTATGATTTTCCACCGCAGTAACAATCGTATTTCCGAGCAGAGCGCCACCGGCGACAACGAATACGCCGATAATGACAATCCACACCGCAATGGGAGATACCCGCGTCCATTTTTTAAACGCAGACTTGATGGGATTGATCTCTCCTTTTACCCCCTTGGTATTGGGCAGGAAACAAAGGATCGCCACACCAACCAGACCGAGCGCGACACCCAGCCAACCCCAATGGCGCTTACGCCCCTTCAATGCGGCAATGCGGACCGCAAGAAAGGCGCAGGTGACGGTATAAAAATAAAACAAAATTACGCCAAGAATTAAGCCAAATTCCATTACATTTGCTCCTTTCGAAGGATGGCGGCGCGAATCTTACCGATGATCCATCTTCCCGCCAAAGCACAAGCAATTCCCAATGCCACACCAAACAACACATCAGTGAGATAATGGACGAAGAAATACATTCTGGAAAAGGCAACCAAGCCTGCCATCACCAGGGCAACCGCACCCCATCTTTTATTATAAAGGAAGATGGAGGTTGCCGCCGCGAAGGAGGAGGTTGTATGCCCCGAGGGGCAGGAAAAGCCGTGGGGCGCAGGGATCAGCAGCGCCATCTCTTCTGCAACAAAGGGACGAGGGCGGCAGATCAGGTTTTTGATACCGAATTCGCCCAAAAACAATCCCAACAGGAGCGCTATTCCCATCGACAAGCCGATCCAGCGCGTCTTTTTGGGGATCAAAAGCCCCAATGCGATTAAAATCCAGCCTGCGCCATATTCCCCGAAAAAGGTGATGCAGCGCATCAGCGGGGTCAGCCAATCCGCAACGATATTTTCTTGAATCCAATGAAGTATTGCCATATCCATAGGTTTAAATTTCTTTTGCCTTTCTTAATTCACATTCTTAGTCGACACTTTCTACCGGGAAGCGGATGGTGACCACCGTTCCCACATTGAGGGTACTTTCAATTTCCAGCGTACCACCATGCAGACGCATAATCTCATCCGATACCCCCAGCCCAATCCCGCTACCGCGTTTTTGGGAAGAGCCTTTATAAAACATATCTTTGATATGGGGAAGGTCTTCTTCGCTGATTCCTTCGCCATAATCTTGCACAATAAACAGCGCATAATCTTCCATCACCCGCGCCGCTATTTCAATGCGGCCCTGCGGATGGGAATGTTTGATCGCATTATCAATAACATTAAAGAAGACCTGCTTGACCCGATCCTTATCGACCAGAGCGGGAATGGAGTCTTCTTCGGGTACATATTCGATGGTGATCTGCTCACTTTTGGCGCGTTCACTCATCATAAAGACCGTTTCTTCAAATTCCGCCAGCAGATCGGTCTGCACCACCGAGAGTTTCATACTGCCGTTTTGCAGGCGGGACATATCCAGCAGCTCTTCCACCATTTTGGAAAGCCGCTCAGTCTCGCTATAAATGATCTCCACACCGCGACGGGTGGTGGAATCCATCGATTCATCGGCGGCAAGCATGGTCTCGGTCCAGCCGCGAATAGCGGTCAACGGAGTTCGCAGTTCATGGGAGATGGAGGAGATAAACTCATTCTTCAATCGTTCGGTCTGGGAAAGCTCCTCCGCCATCTTATTGATGGAATGACCCAACTGCGCGATCTCATCGCTCTTTTCCAGCGCCTTCACCCGCGCGGTCATATCGCCTTTGGCGATCTCCATTGCGGTTTCGTTGATATCGCTAACCGGCATAATAATGGATTTGATAAAATAGGTTCCGGTAAAAGCGGTCAGCAAAATAATGCAGGCACCGATGGCGAAAATGATAAAATTCACCGTCGCCAAAGTGCGATCCACCTGCCGAAGGGAGGACATCATCCGAACGGTTCCAACCAACACGCCGCCATCTGTATATAGAGGCAGAGATACGCTGACCACCCGCTCATCCGAGGGGGCGTTATAGCCGATCCAACTTGCGAATTTGCCTTCCTGCGCCTGGACAAGGTCGGGCGTCTCATTGAGCTCCTCGATCACAAAGCCGGTGGAGGAATAAATAGCATTTCCGTTGAGCGAAATAACCTGCATCTCCATAATGCTTTTATCTTCAAAGTCTTCGACCATCGCCATAAATCCGGCAGAAATACTATGGTACTGCGGATAAATATGGTCTTCAAAATACCGCGCCATATATTCGCCGCTATTCTTCAAGGTGCTGGTACATTCCGAATAATAAAAACTCTTAATCATAATGCTCAGCACCGAAAAGGTCAAAACAACGACGACCAGAATGACACCGAAAATATTAAAAAGCCAACGACGGGTAATACCTGTAAACACCCGCTTTTGCGCCAATTTGATCCAATAGCGCACTTTTTGATAAACGGTAACCGACCAATTCTTTAATTTTTCAAAAAAAGCCTGCTTATTCATTGCCCCAGCGGTACCCATAGCCCCAAACGGTCTGGATATAGACCGGCTTGGACGGATCATCTTCGATCTTCATCCGCAGACGGCGGATATTGACATCCACAATCTTTTGGCGGTCGCCTGCGAAATGATCGCCCCATACGGTTCGGAAGATCTCCTCGCGGGAGAAGGCCTTTCCTGTATTTTCCAGAAAATGCTTCATTAACTGAAATTCCACCTGCGTGACTTCGATCGTCTTTTCTCCTTTGGTCAACTTGCGGCTTTTGATATTGAGGATAAAGGGATCGGATTTCAGCTCATCATTGCTTTCGATCACAATCCCCTTCATCATCTGCACCCGACGATAAAGGCTATCCACCCGAACGATCAGTTCCAGCGGTGAGAAGGGCTTTGCCACATAATCATCGGCACCGTTCATTAAGCCTGCCACCTTATCGTTTTCCTGCGCTTTGGCGGTGAGCATAATAATTCCGATCTTTTGATTGGAGGCGCGAATGGTCTTGCAGACTTCCAGACCATCGATGCCCGGCAACATTACGTCCAATACCGCGATATCGATATCGGGATGTTTATCGAATAATTCCAACGCTTCTTCGCCGCTGGCTGCTTCGATGGTTTCATAGCCGGCACGCTTCATATTCAATACGACAAATGCGCGGATCGCTTCTTCGTCTTCTAAAATCAATACTTTCTTCATTCTTTTCTCACCTCAAATAACATTGAACAATTCATAAACATCGGTATAATCGATCTGCATCGAATTTTCTTCTTGGCAAAAAACGGTATAAATATGATCGCTGTCTTCATATAGTTTGCGCCAACCTTCCGATCCCAGCTCGTCGCTATATTCCGAAAGCCCGTAAACACGGATTACAAATAATTGCTCGCCCTTCATCGTCTTAAACGCAAAGGCGCGGTCGGACTCTGCTTGACGCTCTACCGTCACCTTCCCATACCATTTCTGCGGGAAGTTGACAATGAACTTTTCGGTTATATCCACAAAGGAATGGGATTTTGAAAAAAGGTTGGTTCCGTCGAATTGATTCCATTGAATCAGATAGAGGTTTTCCTGCACCCCATTGCGCAGATAGGAAGGCAACGCTTCTTCCGAAGGGACTTCGGGAATTCCGTCGTTATCCATATCGCGGCAAGGGACTGCGGTATAGCGCAATGTTTTCGAACTTAACTGATTTAAAAGTTCATTGGTTAAGCGATTTTGGTTGTTGATGACCAGAACTTCGGTGGTGGTCTGGCCGCTTTCCAAAGATTCATCCAAATAGACTGCGGCGTTTCCCATCGATGTCTTGGCAGAAATGAAATTCAAAAATTCGGTGGACCGATCGTTCATTGCGACGGTATTGATGACACCGAAGGTATCCTCTACCTGCCCAACTAAGGTGGCGGTTACCGCTTTGGTGGCGGTATTGCGATTGAGAACCAGCATACGTTCGGGCTGATTGCCCATCAAAATAAAGCTGGAATACAAGCCCGTATGATGGCTGACCGCTTTGCCTTGATCAATCGAAAAAATCTCATAGCTGCCGTCTGCATCGGAGAGATACTGCCAACCGACGATGATTTCATATACTCCGTCGCCATTCAAATCGCCAAACTCTACCTTGCCGACCGAGGCTGCGGAACTGACAACCTTTGCCAACTGCGTCCAGCTACCATCCTCATTATTCTCCATCACCAAAAAGCCCAGCTTTGCGCCCGACGAAGTGGGGCGGTAAAAACAGATCGCTTCTGTTTTATCGTCGCCATTCAGATCCTTGGGCACAATTCCGGTCCGATAGGAGCCTTCCTGCGGATAGACCAGTTCATAGCTTTCCCCTACCGCCGATTTGATGGCTTTGGTCAGCGCTTCTCTTCGGGAACTCAATGTGGGCGGGGTGAGCATCAGGCCGGTTTCCCCGCCGGGCAGAGAGCAGCCCGAAAGCATAAGCACCAAAATCAATATGAAGGATATTATAGTTATTCTCTTCATAGATAACCTCATAACTTAATATTTTACCAATTTAATATTATATATGAGCCACGCAAAAATTGCAAGGCAAAATCCAAAAAAGGGAGCCCTGTTTTTATTTGAAACGAACAATTTTATATTATAATAAAAAAATGCTTTACTTTTTGAAAAAGGTGTTGTATAATAGTCTGGCTGTCAGTATGACCGAGCTTGGTTACACGCCTTTTCACCGAGGCGGCAACTCAGCTTTGGCCGGACAAATCTGAAAGAAAGGTGAATAGAGAAATGCTGAAAAAGGACATTAAGAATTCTGTGATCGATGCAAATAAATTGCACGAGAAGGACACCGGTTCTCCCGAAGTCCAGATCGCGATCCTGACTGCTCGCATCAATGAGCTGACCGAGCATCTGAAGAAGAACCCCAATGATCATCACTCTCGTCGCGGTTTGTTGAAGATGGTTGGTAACAGAAGAAATCTTCTGAACTACCTGACCAAAGTCGACATCAATCGTTATCGTGCGATCATTGAAAAGCTCAACATCAGAAAGTAATTGCAAAAAGCGGGCGGAAAAAGGAAGTTTTGGCTTCCTTTTCCGCCTCTTTCCCATTTTGAGAGCGGAACATTTAGCAGTTAATCAAGGCGCTTTGCCTTCAAAGGCGATTTGATTAAGTGCTAAAAATCCTTCTTGAAATGGGAAATCAAAAAAATGAAAGAAGGAGAAAAACAATGTACGAAAACCACAAGATTTTTAAAACCGAGTTTGCCGGCAGAACTTTAACTGTTGAGACCGGCAAATTTGCTCAGCTGGCCAACGGCAGCGCTTTGGTGCGCTACGGTGAGACCGTTGTTCTTGCTACCGCCACCGCATCCGCCAAGCCCCGCGATGGCATCGATTTCTTCCCCCTCTCTGTTGATTTTGAGGAAAGAATGTATGCCGCAGGTAAAATCCCCGGCGGCTTTTTGAAGAGAGAAGGACGTCCTTCCGAAAAGGCAATTTTGAGCAGCCGTGTCATCGACCGCTCCATCCGCCCCCTCTTCCCCAAGGATATGCGCAATGATGTCAACGTCAACCTGACCATTATGGCTGTTGACCAAGATTGCATCCCCGAAATTGTCGGTATGATCGGCGCTTCCATTGCCCTTTCCATCTCCGACATTCCCTTCGCAGGCCCCATCAGCGGTGTTTCCGTTGGTTTGGTGGATGGCGAAATCGTTATGAACCCCACCGAAGAGCAGAGAGCTCATTCCGACATGGCAGTGACCGTAGCTTCTTCCGCTAAGAAGGTAACCATGATCGAAGCCGGCGCTAACGAAGTCCCCGAAGATAAGATGCTGGAAGCCATTATGGCAGGCCATGCAGCCAACGTTGAGCTGATCGAGTTCATCAACAGCATTGTTGCCGAGATCGGCAAAGAGAAGTTTGGCTTTGATTCCTATGATGTTCCCCATGATCTCTTTGAAACCGTTAAGGATTTCGCCGAAGAGATGATGAAAGAAGCGTTGCACACCTCCGATAAGGAGACCCGCGACAATAACATCAAGGAAGTTACCAAGAAGGTTGAAGAGCGTTTTGCCGAAGAATTGGGCGACAATGCTTACCTGCTGGGCGATTGCCTTTATAAACTGCAAAAATATATCGTTCGCAACTGGATCTCCGAAGAAGGCAAGCGTGTGGACGATCGTGGCTTGAACGATATGCGCCCGCTTTGGGGCGAAGTTGATCTTCTGCCCAAGGTTCACGGTTGCGGCCTGTTTGCCCGCGGCAAGACTCAGGTTATGACTGTATGTACCTTAGGTATGGTCAGCGAAGAGCAGATTTTGGATGGTTTGGATAATGTTGATTCCAAGCGTTATATCCATCATTATAATATGCCCGGCTTCACTGTCGGCGAAGCAAAGCCCTCCCGCAGCCCCGGCCGTCGCGAGATTGGCCACGGCGCTTTGGCAGAGCGTGCTTTGGAGCCTGTCATCCCCGCTGTTGAAGAGTTCCCCTACACCATTCGCTTGGTTTCGGATGTTCTGACCTCCAACGGTTCCACCTCTCAGGGTGCGATCTGCGGTTCTACTCTGGCTCTGATGGATGCCGGCGTACCCATTAAGGCTCCTGTTGCAGGTATTTCCTGCGGTCTGATCACCCGCCCCGATGATACCTTTGTTACCATGGTTGATATCCAGGGTATCGAAGATTTCTTCGGCGATATGGACTTTAAGGTGGCCGGTACCAAGAAGGGTATCACCGCCATTCAGATGGACATCAAGGTTGACGGTTTGACCGAAGCCATCATCAAAGAGGCTCTGGAAAAGACCCGCGATGCCCGCTATCATATTCTGGATAATGTCATCGCTCCCGCCATTGCTGAGCCCCGCGCCGATGTGAAGGAATGGGCTCCCAAGGTCATCACCTTGAAGATCAATCCCGATAAGATCCGCGAAGTCATCGGTTCCGGCGGTAAGGTCATTCAAAAGATCGTTGCCGATACCGGCGCCAAGATCGATATCGAGGACGATGGTTCTGTATTCATCTCTGCTTCCAATCCCGCATCTTCCAATCAGGCTTTGGAAATCATCAAGGGTATCGTATTTGAGCCCGAAGTTGGTGCTATTTATCGTTCCAAGGTTGTTAAGATTATGGAATTCGGTGCATTTGTCGAGTTCGCGCCCGGCAAGGAAGGCTTGGTTCATATCTCCAAGCTGGATAAAAAGCGTGTTGAGAAGGTTGAAGATCTGCTGAGCGAAGGCGATGAGATCTGGGTTAAGTTCATGGAGGTTGACTCCAAGGGCCGCTACAATCTTTCCCGCAAGGATGCGCTGATCGATATGGAGAATGCGCAGAAAGCATCGGAAGAATAATTAAAATCCGCGGGGAAGCATAAACTGCTTCCCCGCTTTTTTGAGGTTTTTTACTATGATTAAAGCCGTATTATGGGATATCGACGGAACACTGCTGGATTTTCTGAAAGCAGAAAAGCATGGCATTCGAACCTGCTTTGCCAAATATAATTTAGGGGAATGCACCGACGCAATGTTGGCGCGTTATTCTGAGATTAACCGCCAATGGTGGCAACGGTTGGAGCGGGGCGAATGCACCAAACCCGAAGTTTTGGAAGGGCGTTTTTTTGAATTCTTTCAAGCGGAAGGTTTGCCCACCGATTGCGTTCCCGAATTTAATAAATCCTATCAATTTCATTTGGGAGATCACGCCTTTTTCTGCGATGGCGGTGAAGAGGTTATTGATGCTCTCAAAGGGCGTGTAAAGCAATATGCAATCACCAACGGTACTGCGCTGGCGCAGGATCGCAAACTAAAAAATAGTGGCTTAGACTGCCTTTTAGACGGGATCTTTATCTCCGAGCGGGTCGGCTTTGAAAAGCCGGATCTTCGCTTCTTTGATGCGGTATTTGCCTCCATTCCCTTTAAAAAGGAAGAATGCATCATCGTCGGCGATTCGCTGACCAGCGATATCCGCGGTGGAATGAATGCGGGTATTCGCACTGCCTTTTATAATCCAAAGAATATTCTCCCGCCCGATGAATATCATATTGATTATAATATCCGTAATTTAGCGGAGGTTATAAATATTATCAAAATGGAGGAATCCGACAATGGCAGCATTAAAAATCAATAAAGAAACCTTTGAAACCGAAGTTCTGCAAAGCGAAAAACCTGTTTTACTGGATTTCTTTGCCACCTGGTGTGGCCCTTGCAAACTGCTGGCGCCGGTTTTAGACCAGATTGCAGAGGAACATCCCGAAATCAAGGTCTGCAAAGTGGATGTGGACGAAAATCAAGAGCTTGCCGCCGCCTACGGTGTAATGAGTATCCCCACCCTCTTTGTCGTCAAAGAAGGCAAGGTTACCGCCCAAGCGGTGGGTGCCCGCTCCAAAAAACAACTTTTGGATATGATTGAGCAATAAAAAAATGCAACCTTGATGGTTGCATTTTTTAGTATATAATGGTGTATCGCCACAGGCGATATGATGTTATGCTTCACATAATGATGTTGCTCTCGATAATCGCAATGAAGTAATGTTTGCCAAAAAATCATTAGCGAATTGACATCATTAGGCATCGCCGACATCATTAACGAATGTGTCATCATTTGCCGCAGGCAAACATCATTTAAAAAACCTCTTTTGCAAATAGCAAAAGAGGTTTTTTATGGAGCGGGTGACGAGGCTCGAACTCGCTACCTCAACCTTGGCAAGGTTGCGCTCTACCAGATGAGCTACACCCGCATTTTCCGCCGGTGTTCCGGCGACGTGTTATATTATACTAAACTGTTATAAGAAAGTCAAGCACTTTTTTTATTTTTTTAAAAAATTTTTTCATTGCCCGCACACCGCAATCTGCGGTGTGCGGGCAGAGTGATTTATACTTCTAATTTGCGGATAGGAATGATGGCAAGATCTTCCTT
>CALGEL010000097.1 GCA_937881855.1 uncultured Clostridia bacterium
GAACCTGCCCCCGAGGGAGAAACGAAATATGAATATACCGGTCCGGATCTGGTTCCCATGCCGGAGGATGATGAGCCGGCCCCCGATCCTGATCCGGTCTATACTCCCTTTACCTCTACCTTTGATTCTGTCACCTTGCTCAGCAAGATCGATGAATTGGTGCAGGCGGTAAAGGCAGCCAATGGCCCTGCCAATAGCGCTACCGGTGTCAGCGATGAGCTGTTGAGCGGTCGTTCTGTCAAGATCATGGTCCCCGATAATTTCCCCATTGAGGAGGAAAATGAGGCGGTCAAAGCGTTGGCAGAGCAATATGGTTGCGCAGTCAATGTCCGTCGTGCAGGTACCGGTTCTACCTATGTCGCTAATTGCCGTAAGGCTGTTCTTTCCGGCGATAAGGTGGATTTGATGTATGTCGATAACTCTATTTGGGGCGATGTTCATGCCTTTACTCAGCCGATCCAGAATTTCATTAACATGGAATTGGGCGACAAGGTGGGTACATATACCTCTGCATATTCCAAGAAATTCTTTGTGAAAGACGCGTTGGATGCCAGTATTATAAACTACTATGTTGCTGCCGGTATGGGAGCCCCTTATCTTCTGGTTTATAATAAAGATAATTTGAAAGCCGCCACCTTGGCGCAGAAAACCGTCCTGAACGATGAGGGCGGAAAGGTAACCCTGCGTGAGATCAAGGTGACCGACCCTGTGGAAATGTATACCAACGGCACATGGGGTATCAATGCCTTCACAGCGATGTTGCAAGCAAGCACCGAGGGTTCTAATGTTGGTATTGCTTCCGAAATTGATCGTTTGGATGGTTTGGATATCTGGTATGGTATGGAAGACTTTGCGGGCTTTACCATCAATTCCACAACCGGCGTTGCCAATTTGAAAGCGCAGCAGGAACTTTCTCCCATCAATAAATCGGTTGATGTTGTTCAAGATTGGTATTGGAATCTCAAAGGCGAAGATCAAAAGAACTATATTGGTGCTTTTGCCTCTGCCGATGATTATTCCGATGAAATTGTCTTTGAAAAATTATTCAATGTTTATACCGGCAACGATGCCATTGAGTCCTTCAGCTTTGTGGGCAGCGATTTGCAGGATCTGGCAGCCATTGATAAGATGGCAGATGCCACCGGTAATGAATGGGAATATGTTGCATATCCCTATGGAGAAACCTATGAAGATACTTATCGCGCCATGAGTGAAGAGGAATTCACCGCTGCAGTAGAGGCGGAAGGTGAAGAAAAACTTGCCACTCCTGTTGCAGGCTGGGTCGGCGGATTTGCTGTTATGAAAACTTGCCAGAATCCTTCCGTTGCGCTGCGCGTCGGTGAGGAATATGTCAAGATCTGGAAGGCAGAATACGAAGCACCTTACCTTGCTGTGATGAATGGAGAGCAGATTGCTCGTTATGAGAATATGAAGAGCAATATTGGTGTTTCCTTTGTTCGCGCTTGGGCCGAAAAGGCTGCTGATGTTAATGCAGCATATCCCGGCTATTCCAAGTATTTCTATTCTTTCTCTTATAACGGAGCAGGTGTTAACGGTAACACAATGATCTATGATCCCGATGCGTTCTCCACTGAGCGTTCCTATTATCTTGGTTTGATCCATTTTGATAATAATGCGGAACTGGTTGTTGCACCGATGTATCATAAGAATCAGGTTAACACGATTTATAATCCCGATGTCCAGACCTCTTGGAGTGGCTTTATGGATGGCCAGCCCAGTGCTGTCGTCGAAACCGGTAAAGATACCGGTAGCATCGCGAGAATTCTGAACGCGACCTTAATGCCCGGCACAGTGCTGTTTGCCGAATAACTTCAATAATTAAAGAAATCTCTCAACCGCTTGGTTGAGAGATTTTTTGTTATTTTTCCTTCTTACTGCGAATAATAATAACTATTATTTAAGGAAGGAGAAA
>CALGEL010000098.1 GCA_937881855.1 uncultured Clostridia bacterium
TAAAATGAGCAGAATTTCGGATGATTTTTGGTGCGAAGGAGTTTCGTAAGGCTGGAGCCTACAAACGACGACAAGCCGAAAAGCACCGAAATTCTGCCATTTTAGGCAGATTCGGATCGTTCGTGTTTGCTTATTCATTCTATTACACAACCATCGGCAAAGCAATAGGTCTTGCCCATTCGGTCGTTGCAGGGGCATAAGCGGTAATACAATAAAAAATGAGGCGCTTTCCAACGCCTCAACAAGATTAGTATAGCATAGGCAACCCCTTAAAGTCAATAAAAAAATGCGTCGAGCAAAGAATTTCTCCCCTTTTTACAGAAAATATTTGTTTATTTTGTACAACATTACATATTGAAAGTTGAAATCTTTTGTGCTATTATATAGACAAGGAAAGGGAAAGGTGATACCGATGTACAGTTAAGCCCGGCGCTTGATTCGAAAATATGAACATTCGGCGGTTCCCCCAAATGAGTGTAGATAGATGCCGAAATTCGAAAAAGCGCAAAGAAACCGACTGCGGATTTCTTAATCTTGAAAGAAACCCGCAGATCCGAAGAAAGAGAGGTTAAATTCGATGTTAGATATCAAGAGTGACCGGAAGTGTCCCTTGATCGCAATGTAAGGTGAAAGATTACGTTGGATCAAGGGGCACTTCTATTTTTTTGAATAAATGGCCATCAAACCACCCAAACTATTATCAAAAATAGAAAGGGTGATTTTTTTATGATCGAAAACGATACCATTTGCCTATTGAGAGAATGTGATGCAGGGGTGCAGATGGGCATCTCTTCCATCAAGGATGTTTTGGACTATTCCAAAAGCGAGCAGGTACGCAAGCTGCTCTATGATTGCAAGGAGCGGCACGACCACTTAAACAATGAAATTCAACAGCTTTTAGAGCAATACCACGACGACGGCAAAGGCCCCAACCCCATCGCCAAGGGGATGAGTTGGGTCAAGACCACCGCCAAGCTTTCCATCGATAGCTCTGATGCCACCATTGCCGATTTGATGGTGGACGGTTGCGATATGGGGGTCAAATCCCTCAGCCGTTATCTTAACAAATATGCCGCCGCCGATGAAAAATCCAAGGATATCGCCAAGCGGCTGATCCAATTAGAAGAACAACTTTCCAAAGACCTAAGAGAATATCTTTAATAATAGAAAAAAGGGCTTTTCAAAAAGCCCTTTTTTTATTATAATAAAAGAAAATTATAGATTACGGAGTACTTATCAATGGCTAAAATCACCTGGAAACCCGGCACCCTGATGGCGCCGGTCCCGCCCGCGCTGATCTCCTGCGCCTATGGCGGCAAAGATAATTTAATTACGATTGCTTGGACAGGCATCATCAATTCCGAACCCGCAAAGACCTATATCTCGGTCCGCCCTTCCCGCTATTCCTATGATTTAATTAAGCAAAGCGGCGAGTTTGTCATCAATATGCCTTCTTCCCATATCGTTCGTTCCATCGATTTCTGCGGCGTCAAAAGCGGCAGAGATCTCGATAAATTTGCCACCTGCCGCCTAACGAGAGAAAAGGCATCGGTGGTCTCCTGCCCGATGGTGGCGGAAAGCCCGGTCTCCATCGAATGTAAGGTGACGGAAATTGTCCCCTTGGGGACCCACGATATGTTCATCGCCGACATTGTGGCGGTCAACATTGACGAGCGGTATATCGACGAAAAAGGAAAGTTCCATCCCGAAAAATGCGCCTTTGCCGCCTATGCTCACGGCCAATATTTTGCTCTGGGCAAAAAGATCGGCTCTTTTGGCTATTCGGTCAAAAAGAAAAACAAGCGAAAATAAAAATGGACTCTCAATTTTATAATTGAGAGTCCATTTTTTATAATAAGAAATCCACCGCCAGCATCAAGCAAAAGCCTGCCAAAAGCGCATAGGTGGCGCCGCGCTGATTTCCGCCGGAATGGGTTTCGGGGATCATTTCATCGCTGATGATATAAAGCATTGTTCCGCCTGCAAAAGAAAGCGCAAAAGGCAAAATAAAGGTCGCCAAATGTACCGCATAATAGCCGACGACTGTTCCGACCACCTCCACCAATCCTGTGAGCGCAGCAATAAAAAAGGTTTTGCGTGGGTTCAACCCTGCCGCCAGCATCGGCGCAATAATCACCATTCCTTCGGGGATATTTTGCAGCGCGATTCCGCCTGCAATCACCAAGGCTTGGGTGGCATCCCCCGACCCGAAACCGACACCCGCCGCCAACCCTTCGGGCAGATTATGGATCGCAATCGCCAAGACGAAAAGCAACACCTTGCTCAATCGTGCATCGGGATGGTTTTCCCGATCGTTGCCCACCAACCGATGAAGATGGGGGACTAATTTATCGATCAAATTCAAGCAGAGCGCGCCTGCAAAGATGCCCGCCACTGCGATCACCAGCGCATATTTTTCGCCCGATTGCAGCGAAGGCAGGATCAAACCGATCACCGCCGCCGCCAGCATCACCCCTGCCGCAAAGGAAAGAACCACATCGGAAAAACGGCGGGAAATATTGCGAAAAATAAATCCCAACATTGCGCCTAAAATAGTGGCTCCGCCCACACCCAGCGCAGTAAGTAAAACCAACTTCATTTCTTTTCTCCTTTTTTAAAAAATCCCGCGCTTTGCGCGGGATTTTTCATTTCATTTGGCTCAAACCTCAGAAAAGTCGTCTTTACCAACACCGCAAAGGGGGCAGATAAAATCTTCGGGCAGATCTTCAAATTTGGTGCCGGGTTCAATGCCTTCGTCGGGTGCGCCGACTTCTTCATCATAAACCCAACCGCATACATTACATTCGTATTTCATCGTTCTTTCTCCTTTTCTTATTTCACATCGGCTTTCCATAAGCCGTGCAGATTACAATAGGCATAGACCGCAATGGGTTTTTCATCGCTGATCGCAAAGGTGACCACAGGCTCATCGCCGGGCTTTAAAGCCTTGCGCTGACCGCCGCGGTCGGTTTGCAGATAGACCCAGGTAATACTATGCTCTTCGGTCATGGGATGGGTCACTTCACCCACCACCGCCTTGACGGTCGAACCATCAAAGGTGACGACAGGGATGTGCTTTTCCACCGCCGCTTCCTTGGTGCCCGGCTCCAACTTGGTCATCTTCTGACCGCAGCACATCATCGGTACACCCGCATCGTGGATCATTCCGACGATATTTCCGCAATGCTCGCAAATAAAAAATCGATTATCCATTTCAAATTCTCCTTTACTTTATTTCTTCAAAATCGGCAGCGCCGTGTTTACATAAGGGGCAGATAAAATCTTCCGGCAAAGGATGCCCTTCATAGACATACCCGCAGATGCGGCAGACATAGCCCTTCTTCCCTTCGGTTTTGGGCTTGGGCTTGACATTTTTTTGATAATAGGTATAGGACATGGTCTCTTTATCAGATAGGACTCGCGCCTCGCTGACCGAGCAGATAAACATTCCGTGGGTATCTAAATCCACATATTCTTCCACCTTCAAGCTCATCATCGCATTGATATACCGCGGCAGGAAGATCAGCCCGTTCTCAGAGCGCAAGGGCTGGCAGTCGGCAAATTTATCCACATTTCGCCCGCTCATAAACCCGAACTTTTCAAACACACTAAACGGTGCATCCACCGAAAGGCAGTTGACGTTCATCTTGCCGGTCTGCTTGATGATATGATGGGAATAATTTTCTTTATTGATGGTGACCGCGATGCGATTGGGCGTATCGGTCACCTGGGTGACGGTGTTGACAATCAAGCCGTTATCCTTTTTCCCGTCGTTGGAAGTTACGACATATAAACCGTAGCCGATATTAAAGAGCGCTTTGAGATCGTTCTTATCGGCGGTGGCATCCTGCTGCGCCAGATACTCTTTGCAAAGTTCCTTAGCCAGCGCATCGAGCTGCGCCTTGCTTTCATCATTGAGTGCCGATAAAATCTTCACTGTATTTTCCGCAAAGGTAATGTTCTTGCTCTTTTCAAGCATTCCCTTCATCACCTTCGCCGCGGTCGGCGCCCAGCTCCCGTTTTCAATCAAGGCAACGGTGCGGTTACTAAAATTGCGCTCGGTGAGATGGTTGATAAACTCCCGCATAAAGGGGAAGATCTCGGCGTTATAGGTGGTGGTGGCAAGTACCAGCTTGCTATAACGGAAGGCATCTTCCACCGCTTCCGCCATATCGCAACGGGCAAGATCGTTGACAACAACCTTGGGGCAACCCATCGCTTTGAGTTTTTCCGCCAACTGCATTACCGCTTTTTTGGTATTTCCGTAAACGGAAGTATAAGCGATCATAATCCCCTCTTCTTCGGGCTGATAAGACGACCAAATATTATAGAGGTTTACATAATATTCCAAATTCTCGGTCAAGACAGGCCCGTGCAAGGGGCAGATGATTTCAATATCCAGCCCTGCGGCTTTTTTCAAAAGGTTTTGCACCTGCGCGCCGTATTTACCCACAATACCGATATAATAGCGACGGGCTTCGCAGGCCCAATCTTCTTCGATATCCAAAGCGCCGAACTTGCCAAAGCCATCGGCGGAGAACAGCACCTTATCGGTGGCATCATAGGTGACAATGACTTCCGGCCAATGAACCATCGGCGCGGTTATAAATTTTAGCTGATGGTTGCCCAGCGAAAGGGTATCCCCTTCCCCGACAACGATTTGCTTTTCAAGATAATCGTTGCCGAAAAAGTTCTTCATCATGGCAAAAGCCTTCGCGGAAGAGACAATTTTGGCATCGGGATAGGTCTTGACAAAATTATGGATATTGGCGGAATGGTCCGGTTCCATATGCTGAACGATCAGATAATCGGGGGCTTTCCCGCCCAAGGCATTTTGCAGGTTATCCAACCATTCGTGAGTAAAATTCGCATCCACCGTATCCAAGACAGCGATCTTTTCATCCAGAATGACATAAGAATTATATGCCATTCCGCTCGGGACATCGTATTGCCCTTCAAAAAGATCGATCCGATGATCGTTGACACCGATATATTTAATATCACTTGTTATCTTCATTTTATTCCCCTTTCGAAGAAAATCTATAATTTAATTATATTAAAAAAATTACTAATAATCAAGTGAAAAAATTTTTAACATATTTCATTGGCGCATTGCCCATTTTTAAAGAAATTTTCCAAATTTTCCATCGTTGTTTGGGCGATATTTTCCAGCGCTTCCCGCGTCAAAAACGCCTGATGAGAGGTAACAATGACATTGGGCATGGAGATCAACCGCGCCAAGGTATCATCTTCCATAATATGCCCCGAATTATCTTCAAAGAAAAGTTCCGATTCTTCTTCGTAAACATCCAGGCAAGCCGCCCCCACCTTGCGGGATTTGATCGCTTGAAGCAATGCATCGGTATCCACCAACGCACCGCGGGAGGTATTGAGCAGCACCACCCCTTGCTTACATTGCCGCAAAGCTTGCTCATTGATCATATAATGAGTCTCTTCGGTCAGCGGGCAATGGAGCGAGATGATATCGCTTTGCGCCAGCAAAGTATCAAGGGGTACATAATCGATCTGCGCATCGGCGGCAGGGTATTTATCATAGGCCAAAACCTTCATTCCAAACCCGCGGCAGATATCGATAAAGACCCTGCCGATCCGCCCTGTTCCGATGACTCCGACCGTCTTGCCATGCAGATCAAAACCTGTCAACCCTGCCAAGCTGAAATTGAAATCCTTGCTGCGAATATAGGCTTTATGAATTCTTCGGATAGAGGTGAGCAGCAGCGCCATGGTATGCTCCGCCACCGCATAGGGCGAATAGGCAGGTACGCGCAGAATATGCAGCTTTCCGCGAGCATACTTCATATCCACATTATTAAATCCCGCGCAGCGCAACGCCAACACCGAGATTCCCATCTGATGCAATCGATCAATCACCTTGGCATCGATGGTATCATTGACAAAAGCGCATACCGCATCGAACCCCCGCGCCAAATCCACGGTATCTTCATTGAGCTTGGTCTCAAAAAATTTAAACTGCGCCCGATCGGCAAATTGCAAAAAAGACTCTTGATCATAGGGCTTGGTATCAAAAAAAGCAACCTTCATATTTAGATCCTCCTTAAAAAATAATTTTTGAAATAAACGATAAAATATTCATTGCATTGACAACCAAAAGCGAGAAAGATATAATTAGAACATAAACAAACTTATGGAGAATGTATTATATGAAAGTTGCCATCATCGGCTCTCGCGATCTTTGGGTGGAAGATTTTGGGAAATATCTGCCCGAAAATGTGACCGAGATTGTTTCGGGCGGTGCCCGCGGCATTGATTCCGCCGCCCGCCAATATGCTCAAAAAATGAATATCAAACTGACCGAATTTCTTCCCGACTATGACCAATTGGGTCACCGCGCCCCCCTTTTGCGCAATTTAGAGATCATTGATTATAGCGATCTGGTGTTGGCCTTTTGGGATGGGCAATCCCGCGGCACCCGCTTTGTCATTGAAAATTGCCGCAAGCAAGGCAAACCCTGCAAAATATTTATGGCAAAAAAATAAGAGCATTGATTTTTTTGATAAAAATCAATGCTCTTTTTATTTAATTAAATTGCATATTATAAAGTTCGGCATAAATTCCATTCTTTTCCAGCAACTCTGCGTGGGATCCTTGCTCTGCAATGCCTTCTTCGGTCAAGACCAAAATGCGATCGGCATTGCGAATGGTGGAAAGCCGATGAGCGATGACAAAGGTGGTGCGATCCTTCGCCAAAATCTCCAAACTCTCCTGCACCACCCGCTCACTTTCGTTATCCAAAGCGCTGGTGGCTTCGTCAAAGATCAAGATGGGCGGATTTTTCAAAAAGACGCGGGCAATGGAAAGGCGCTGCTTTTGGCCGCCCGAAAGCTTGATCCCCCGCTGACCGATATCGGTATGATATCCATTGGGGAGCGATAAGATAAATTCATGGGCATTGGCTTTTTTGGCGGCTTCGATAATCTCTTCATCGGAAGCATCGGGGCGCCCATAGCGGATATTTTCCATCACTGTCCCCGCAAAGAGATAGACATCCTGCTGGACCATACCGATCTGATCCCGCAACCCTTTCAGCGTGTATCGGCGGATATCTTCTCCATCGATCTTAATTGCTCCGTTGCTCACTTCATAGAACCGAGGAATGAGATTGCAAAGGGTGGATTTACCGGCACCCGATTCCCCCACCAAAGCGATATATTCCCCTGCGCGAACATCCAAGCTCACCTTGGAGAGAACAATCTTTTCATGCTCGGGATAATGGAAGGATACATCCGCAAAGGAAACATTCCCTTCAAAGCGGGGCGGTGCGATGGCATCGGCCTCATCCACAATCTCGACAGGCACGTCCATCATCTCGCGGAACCGACCAAAGGCGGTGGCGCCATTTTGGAACTGTTCGGTGAAGTTAATTAGTTTGCGGACCGGCTCGATGAAGTTATTGATATAAAGAACAAAGGTGACAAGATCGGTGGCGGAAAGTTTGCCATATGTAATCAAAATCGCGCCCGCCACCAACACCGCGATGGTGATGAGCGTGGTAAATGCGCCCAACCCCGAATGGAAGATGCCCATATTGCGATAGGCAAATTTTTTGGCATCAAACAATCCATCGTTGACCACCGCAAATTTCTTGGACTCTTCTCCTTCGTTGGCGAAGGATTTTACAACACGAATGCCCGAAAGATTATCTTCCATTCCCGCATTGAATTCCGAAATCTTTTCGCGGCTGCGCTTAAATGCCGCATGCATCTTAACATTGCATTTGGCGGCAAACAAAATCATCATCGGCAAAAGCAGAAGAGCGACCACGCCCAGCTTCCAATTCAGGCTCATCATAATCACCAACGAGCCGACCAATTTCATCAAAGAAATGAAAATATCTTCGGGGCCATGGTGCGCAAGCTCCGCAATATCGAAAAGATCGTTGCCGATGCGGCTCATCAGCGAACCGACCTTCTGATTATCATAAAAACTAAACGACAATTTTTGATAATGCTCGAAAAGTTCGGCGCGCATGGTATATTCCATCTTTGCGCCCATCACATGCCCATAATAGGCGGTAAAATAGGAGCAATAGGCTTCCAAACCGATCAAAACCACCATCGCCGCCGCAATGATCAAGATCCATTGCAGGGCATCGGGGCGGTTGATGATATCGCCGGTAATCAGCCGCACCAAAAGCGGGATAATCAGCGCAATGCCGCCGCCCAAGGTGGCAAAGAACATATCCGCCCAAAAGAGCTTCCAATGGGGCTTATAGTATGAAATAAATTTCTTAATCATTGCTTTTTAATTCCTTAATTCTTTCTTTATAGTCGGGCAAAATCTTTTCGATCTCTTTATAAAAGGCGGGGCTATGGTTATGCTGCTTGATATGCGCCAATTCATGCACCACCACATAATCGATCGCCCGCGCGCTTTTCTCCATTAAGAACAACGAGAAATTGATACTGTTCTTTCCGCTGCAACTACCGTAGCGGGTGCGGGCGGAAGTAATTCTCAACGCGGTGGGAGTAACCCCCATCAAAGCGGCATAATAAGCCACCCGCGACGGAAGATATTCCTTAGCTTTTTTTCGAAGCGCTTCCATCTCCTGCGGGGTATATTGCTTTTGCGCCCGATAATTCTGCAAGCGGCGGTCCAGCCAGCCTTGATGCTTTTCTATAAACCGCTCGATCACTGCATTAGGGCAACCGTAAGGGGCGCGGACTTCCGGCTCCCCTTGACGATTGATGCAAAGGGCTAATGTTTTTCGTTTACTCCGTATGATTTTCATACCTAAAAGTATATCATAAATTTTCTAAATTGTGAATAGCATCGTCAGAAAAAAACTCAAAAAAAAGCAGGCGGGAAAGGTCAAAATCCAAGCGGCAAACATCGACCCTGCAATTTTAAGGTCCACCTTCCCCGCCGCGCCCATCATGGCGCAGGTCTTGGCGTGGGTGGTGCTGACCGGCAAGCCCTGCAAGGTGGAAAGCAACAGACTGAATGTCCCCGCCAGATCGGCGGCAAACCCGCTTTGCAGATCCATCTGCACCATTGCGCCACCCACCTTGCGAATGATTCTGCCGCCGCCCAAAAGGGTGCCGATACTGATCACCCCGCTGCATAAAAGCATCAACCAAAGGGGCAGTTCAAATTCCCCTTGCATCCCCTTGCAAAGCAGAAGAACCGAAGCAAATTTCGGGGTATCCTGCAAACCGTGGGCAAAGGCCATCAGCCCCGCCGAGACCACCTGCCCACCCTGCCAAAAGCCCTTGGGTGCTTGCAGTTTGGAAAGGACATAATTAAAGAACCGCCCACCCAAAAATCCCAGAGAAACCGAAAGCACCAGCCCCGAAACCATCCGCCAGACCGCCACCATAGAGACCGCGCCGCCCAAGGCGACGGTGGCGCCCAAAATGCTTGCCATCAGCCCGTGGCTCTCGCTGGTAGGGATCCCAAACCGCCACGCCGCCACCGCCCATAAAATTACCGATGCCAAGGCCGCCGCCAACGCCGCCCCATCGGAAGAAAGGTCCCCCATAAAATAGACCGTCTGCGCCACCTTCTGCCCGATCAAAAGGGCAGCAAGACCCCCAAAAGCATTCATCACGCCCGCCAGCAGGACCCCCTGCCGCATCGAAAGGGCGTTGGTCGCCACCGCCGAGGCGATGGCATTGGGCGCATCGGTCCAACCATTGACAAAAAGAACCCCCAAAGCCGCCACCGCGACAGCGGCAGAGAGCGGAGAAGAAAAAAGATCCATAAACTGCATCAAAAAAATCACCTCATAAAAATCTATGAGGTGATTTTCCGTTTTATTGCATTTGCGTTAATGGTACAATTTCATACCCTTCCGCCCGCAACTGATCAATTAGATCGCCCAAAATCTGTTCGTTGGTTTGGGAGGTGGAATGGAGCAGTAAGATGCATCCGTTATGCATGCGGCTCATAATCTTTTGGAGCGCCGCTTGAGGGGCGGGTTGGTCGTTTTCCACCCAATCATAATAAGCAAAGCTCCAAAAGACGGTCTTTAATCCCAAGAGCTCATTATAGTCCAGCGCCCGCGCCGAAAACCGCCCCTGCGGGAAGCGGAAATAACCCGACGGCTCGATACCATAGCCCCTTAAAATCTCGTTCCACCCATCGACCTGGGCGCGATAGGCAGAAAGGTCGGTCAGCTTGGTCATATCGGGATGATGAAGGGTATGATTGCCGATAATCTGTCCTTCTTGGTCCATCCGCCGAACAAGATCTTCGTTTTGCTTTATAAAATTACCGTCCACAAAAAAGGTGGCGGTCACCCCTTTTTCCTTTAAGGTATCCAAAATCGGCGCGTGGGTCCCTTTATCAAACCCTGCATCGAAGGTGATGGAGACCTTTTTGGTTTGGGAGTCCCCGCAATAAAGCACCGAATGACCGCTAAGATCCACTTCCCCCGCCACCTGCGGTTGCCGATGCTCCTCATTGGGTTGAAAATACCAATCGTAGCCCTTTGTATCGGCGGTACTGCCGCCCGCACCCAGAAAGAAAATCGCCGCCACCATCAATAGCGGCAATGCCAAAAAAACCATTAAATCCTTGCCTTTAACCATTTAATTTCACTCCTTTTTATATATTGTTTGGTTTTTGGGGGCAAAAAATGCGTAATTTTGGCAAAAATATATATGGTATTTTGCAGTCGAGTCTGTTATAATTTTTCTGTTGTAATTTTATATTAAAGAAGGTTTAGGATGAAAAGAGAAGATTTAAGAAATATCGCCATCATCGCCCACGTCGACCATGGCAAAACTACCTTGGTGGACGAAATGCTCAAACAGGGCGGTGTCTTTCGTGATAACCAAGCGGTTGCCGATCGGGTAATGGATAGCAACGATCTGGAACGAGAGCGGGGCATTACCATTTTGGCGAAAAATACCGCTGCCCATTGGAACGGAACCAAGATCAATATCGTCGATACCCCGGGGCACGCCGATTTTTCCGGCGAAGTGGAGCGTATTTTGAAGATGGTCAACGGTGTTCTTCTGCTGGTAGACTCCTTTGAAGGCGCGATGCCGCAAACCCGCTTTGTTTTGGAAAAGGCGTTGGAGATGGGTCATCAGATCATCGTCGTAGTCAATAAGATCGACCGCCCCGATGCAAGACCTTTGGAAGTTGTGGACGAAGTGTTGGAGCTTTTGATCGAGCTGGGCGCCACCGATGAGCAACTGGATAGCCCCATCCTTTTCTGCTCCGGCAGAGAAGGGACCGCATCGGTCTCTCCCGATCAGCCGGGGACCGACCTTGCCCCCTTATTCGATAAAATTTTAGAGCAGATCCCCGCCCCCGAAGGGGATGATGAAGAACCCTTGCAGATGCTGGTCTCTTCCATCGACTATAATGATTTCGTCGGTCGGATCGGCATCGGCCGAGTGGAGCGCGGTGTGGTTCGGCAGAATGAAGAGCTGGCGATCTGCAACTATCATCACCCCGATGAGATCCGCAAAGGCCGTATTCAGGCCTTGTTTGCCATCGAAGGATTAAACCGCGTCCCCATCACCGAAGCCAAGGTGGGCGATATTGTCTGCTTCTCGGGCATCGAAAATGTCACCATCGGCGAGACCCTATGCGCCGCCGATACTCCCGAACCGCTCCCCTTTGTCAAGATCAGCGAACCCACGCTGGAAATGAATTTTATGGTCAACAACAGCCCCTTTGCAGGGCGGGAAGGCAAGTTTGTCACCTCCCGCCATCTGCGCGACCGCTTGATGCGGGAACTTTTGAAGGACGTTTCTTTGCGGGTAGAAGAAGGCGAGAGTGCCGATACCTTCAAGGTGGCAGGCCGCGGCGAGATGCACCTTTCCATTCTGATCGAAACGATGCGGCGGGAAGGCTATGAGTTTGCCGTCTCGATGCCCCATGTTCTTTATAAAGAAATCGATGGCGTCAAATGTGAACCCATCGAGCATGTCTATATCGATGTTCCCGACGATTGCGTCGGTGCGGTGGTGGAACGCTTGGGTTCCCGCAAGGGCGAGATGCTCCTGATGGAGCCCAACGGCTCCCGAATGAAGCTGGAATATTTAGTTCCCGCCCGCGGCCTGATCGGCTATAAGAGCGATTTTCTTACCGCCACCCGCGGTGAAGGTGTGATGAACTCCATCTTCCACGGCTACGAGCCCTTCAAGGGCGAGATCCCCGGCCGCTCCTGCGGTTCGTTGATCGCCTTTGAGACCGGCGAATCGGTCACCTACGGTCTGTTCAATGCCCAGGAACGCGGTGCGCTCTTTATCGAAGCGGGTGTTCCTGTCTATGAAGGAATGATCGTCGGTATGAACCCCAAGGGCGATGATATTGCCGTCAACGTCTGCAAACGCAAACATGTCACCAATATGCGGGCCAGCGGTTCGGACGAAGCGTTGCGATTGGTCCCGCCCAAGCGGTTAAGTCTGGAAGAATCGATTGAGTTTATCGCCCCCGACGAGCTGATCGAGATCACCCCTTCCAATATCCGCCTGCGCAAACGCACCTTGGATAACTCCCAGCGTCTGCGGGAAGCTTCTAAATTAAAATCATAAAAAAATCTCTCAAACCAAATTGGTTTGAGAGATTTTTCTTTTATAATTTTTGAATTGTAGACATCACATAATCTGCGAATTCACAACACTTCGCATTTTCTGCATCACCGGTTGCCACAATTTTGGCTTCGGTCTCGGTGCAGATCAAAAGCGCCTTTTCCAGCTTTTCCGCCGCGTCTGCTCTGGCAATATGGCGCAGAAGCATTGCCGCCGCTTTAAAGATGCTGGAAGGGTTGGCATATTCGCCCAAGCCCTGCTCGATCAAGCGGGGAGCGGAGCCATGGACCGCTTCAAACATCGCGTAGGTATCGCCCACATTGGCGCTGCCCGCGGTGCCGACACCGCCTTGAATTTGGGCGGCTTCATCGGTGATGATATCGCCATACAGGTTGGGCAGGACAAATACTTGGAACTTACTGCGGATGGCGGGGTTGACCAGATTGGCGGTCATAATATCGATATACCAATCTTCCGCGGTGATGTCGGGATATTCGGCGGCAACTTCGTGGCAGATTTTGGAGAAATTACCGTCGGTCTTTTTCATAATGTTTGCCTTGGTGACGATTGCCACATTGGTCTTGCCGTTATTCTTGGCATATTCAAAGGCGGCGCGGGCGATACGGCGGGTACCTGCATCGGTGGTAACCTTAAAGTCCATCGCCAATTGATCGGCAATCTCTACGCCCCGACTGCCCAGAACATATTCGCCTTCGCTATTCTCCCGATAGAAAATCCAATCGATATTCTCTTCGGGGACACAAACAGGGCGGACATTGGCATACAGATCGAGTTCTCTCCGCATCGCCACATTGGCGCTTTCCAGATTACCGCCGTGGGGGGTGGTGGTGGGGCCTTTAAGAATGACATCGCATTCTTTCAGCGCCGCCAAAGTGTCTTCGGGAATGGCTTTTCCCAACGCTTCCCGCTTTTCCAAGGTCAAGCCTTCGATAGTGCGGATCTCGATTTTTCCCGCATCAATTTCATCTTTTAATAAGTAGCGTAAAATCCGCTCGCCTTCGCGGGTAATGATAGGGCCGATACCATCACCGCCGCAAACGCCGATGACGATCTTTTCCATCTTGGTAAAATCCTTAGCCACGCTCCCCGCGGCAATACGCTCCTGGCGGGCGATCTGCTCGGTGAGCAGGGCGCGGAATTGCTCCACCGCTAAATCAATTTCTCGTTGCATTATGCGTTCTCCTCCTTGGTATAAGCCAATAAGCTGCCCGCCTTCAAAATGGCGATCTGCCGATCGGTGAAGGCGCAGGTCAAGGGAATTTCCAGACCCTTGGTTTCATCGATAAGGGTCATACCGCCGCTTTCCATCCCTGCATAGATGTTTTTGATGGTCAGCTTGTCCCCTTGGTCGATTTTATCGTAATCGTCGGGGTTTTGGAAGGTCAAGGGCATAATGCCCGCATTGATCAGGTTGGCGATATGGATGCGAGCAAAGCTCTTGGTGATAACCGCCCGCACGCCTAAGTACAAGGGAACTAACGCCGCATGCTCGCGGGAAGAACCCTGCCCGTAGTTTGCTCCGCCGACAATGATGCTCTGCCCCGCTTCTTTGGCGCGTTCGGGGAAGGATTTATCGCAGACCCCAAAGCAGAATTGGGAGAGATAAGGAATATTGGAGCGGTAGGGCAAAATCTTTGCGCCTGCAGGCATGATATGGTCGGTGGTGATATTATCTTCCACCTTCAGCACCAGTTCTGCGGTCAGTTCGTCCGCGAAGGGTTTGCTCTTGGGGAATTCCTTGA
>CALGEL010000099.1 GCA_937881855.1 uncultured Clostridia bacterium
TCTTTCATCGAAGCAAGGGCTTCCGCCACCGTTTCAGGAGTCTGGTCGGGCAACCAAAGGCGGTAAAAGGGTTTCTCAATGCCGGTATGCATCACGCAAAGGCGGATGATGATCTCCCCTTCCCGATCGGCATCGCCTGCGTTGACGATTTTTTCCACATCGTTGCGGGCGCAAAGGGTCTTGATCAAATCAAACTGCCGCTGCACCCCTTCGTCCACCTGCTTATCGGCGCCGCGGCGCAGCTGGAAACGAAATTTTTCGGGAAAGCAGGGCAGATTTTCCATCGACCATCGACCCGAACTTGTCGGACCGGTATAATCCTCAATATCGCAAAGGGAAAATAAATGACCAAACGCCCAGGTAACGATATAGCCATCACCTTCAAAATAACCGTTTCTGCGGGCGCAGTTGCCGATTCCTGCCACAATGTTGCGCGCAAGGCTCGGTTTTTCCGCAATGATCAGGACCATTTGGCTTTTCCCCCTTTTCTCTAAAAATAACTTTATTATTATATCATATCGATTATAAAAAAGCAATCGATACAACCGCTCGTAATTTTACAATTGCAATTTTTTATTAAATAATATATAATATTAAGTAAACTATATCAAAACAAAGGATCATGCTATGCAAAAGAGACTTTCTTTTCGAATTATCAGTATTTTATCTACGCTCGTTCTGCTTTTGAATTGCTTTATGGTTCAAGCGGCAACCCCCGCCAATCAATTCAGCGATGTCAAAGAATCGGCATGGTATTATACAGCCGTAAAATATGCGGTGGAAAATAACTTGATGAACGGCGTCGGGGGTGGAAAATTTGATCCCAACGGTGCGGCAAGCCGCGCCATGCTGGTCACCCTTCTTTATCGAATGGAAGGAAAGCCATCGGTTTCGTTAAAGACCCCCTTTACCGATCTGAAAGACGATTGGTATAAAGCACCCATCGCTTGGGCCTATGCCAATAAAATCGTCAACGGTACGTCCAACACCACCTTTGGCCCCACCAACCCCCTGACCCGCGAGCAATTTGCCACCATTATGTATCGCTATTGCAAGGAGTCTTTGGGGCTGGATGTCCGCACCAATGCGCAGTTGAGCGGATACCCCGACCATAAAAGTATCTCAGACTATGCCAAGGACGCGATGATCTGGGCCAACGCCGAAGGCTTGATCACCGGCTCCAAGGAAGGCAACAAAACATATCTGCGCCCCCAGCAGACCGCCACCCGCGCCCAGATGGCCACCATTTTCCAGCGGTTTGATACCTATTTGGAGCAAAAGAAAGAGCAACAGGCCCCTGTCGCACCCCCTGCGGAGAAACCCTGCGACTTTGGCGGAGAGCCCTACCATAAGAGCGGAACCAGGGGAATGCAGAGCAGACATTACTATTTCTGTCGGGATGATGGGTGTCTCGAGCTCAAAGAAGTTGCCTGCTCCATCCGTGTCGAAACCATCCCTGCGACCTGCCAAGAATATTCTTTCTCTACATATTCTTGCGCCCTTTGCGGATACGAAGAAACCATCGTAGACTCTTCGTCGCTTGGGGATCATAGCTGGAATGAAAAGCCGACCCATATAAATTATGGTCAGACCAGTTCCCATCGTTACACTTGCCAATACAAAGGCTGCTTAAAAGTCAAAGAAGAACCCTGCACCTTTACAATCACTAAAACTCCGGCAACATCCGATAAAGACGGGACTATCAATTATTCTTGCGCGTTATGCGGATATTCCTATTCGGTCGTTGACCCCGATGCACCGGCATTAAATCCGCCGACAATAGAAGATCAAAGCGGTGCTAAAATAAAACTTATGACCCAAAATCTGCGGCAAAACGGAGAAAAAGAACAAGGGACCGACAACGATGCGCAAGTCCGCCAGTACCGTTTCAAGGCTTTGGTAGAAAAATATGATCCCGATGTCATCGCCACCCAAGAATTTGATGACTTTTGGAAAAGCAAGTTGCCTGGTCTTCTCGGTGACGGTTATGCATTGAAATACAAATTTCGCGAATCCCCCAGCGGAAGCGATGAGGCCTGCGCAATTTTATGGAAAAAAGACAAATTTGATTTATTGGATAACGGCTATTTCTGGCTTTCCGAAAATCCAAACAGTTCTAACCCCGCCGGATTTGGTCAATATCATCCCCGCATTGTGAATTGGGTGAAATTACAGGATAAAGCGACCGGCGAAAAAATCGTTGTTTATTCCGCTCATTTCGGCTCCGGCTCTAATTATACCACCGACAATATGGAATATCTGCGCGGACTTTTTACCGAGAGATTTAAAAATCATCCCGATGCCTATTGCTTTGTGATGGGTGATTTCAATTTCAATTCGGAATCTGATCATTTTAAAATCATTGCAGATAAAATCCATATGACCGATCTGCGCCATGTAGCAAAAAGAATGAACAAGGATGGGCTTTGCACACTAGGTGATGTCCGTACCGGAACTAACAACCGCTTTGAATTTCCCGACGGAAATAACCTTATTGATTTTATTCTCGCTCAGCCGAACAATCATTTAGCGGTCAATTTCCACGGTATTCTCTATGATCAGATCGCGGTCCCCGAAAAGGATATCCCCACAGGCTATGTCTCCGATCATTTTGCGGTTTATGCAGAAGTTCGGGTCGGCACCAAAATTTCCTACAAAGATTATTGGTCTCAACCCGCTACCTGATTTCAAATTTAAGAAAGGAAGGATTTGCAATGTCGCAATGGACCAAAAAAGCCATTATGGAAAGCTTCAGCCGTCAGATTGAGTCCACACCGCTGGACCGCATCACCGTCAAGGGCATTGTCGCCGATTGCGGTGTGACCCGCAATACCTTCTATTATCATTTTGAGG
>CALGEL010000100.1 GCA_937881855.1 uncultured Clostridia bacterium
ATCAACCGGATGATCAATACCAAGGAACCCGGATTGGCGCAATATGTCAGCCTGACCTATCCCAACTATCCTTCGATCGCCGATTATGCTACCTATAAATACTCCACCGTCATTAAAGATTATGCCATCGGCTCCAAGGCGGATTGGTTGGCCGCTGTGGAGATGAGCAATTATGTGAAAAATCCCGATACAGCGGTGGATTTCAAAGGCGTTACCCTGCACTTGACCGCCGATATTAATATGGAGCATATCCCGATGATGCCGCTGTGTTACAGCTGGATTTTCGATGGCAATCTGGACGGCCACGACTATGTCTTTGAAAATATCAATATCGACGTCGATAATGCCTATGGACCGGTCGGCTTGATCGGTACCCTTGGTGGGACCCAAGCGTCAACCATCCAAAATTGCGGTATCGCAAGCGGCGTGATCAATGTAACCGGCTGGCCCCGCTATAAAGCATCTTATATGAGCATCGAAGACACCGGTAATCGCGTGGGCAGCTTTGTGGGTAAATCCTACTATCAAAATACCCTCATCCGCAAGTGTTGGAACGGTGCAGAGATCCGCGCGGATAATATTGGCGCGGCGGCGGGCATCATTGCTGACCCCAAAAACTATGCCATTGTCGATAGTTGCTTCAATGTGGGTGTTATGCAAAAAACAGTGTATGGCATTATGGGTTATGCCGAGAATAAAGGCAAAATCTATAACGCGATGGGCGGGGCCGCCGATGCTGTGGTGCTGGAGAAGGCCTACGAATATGAATCGGATCTTGCCAAAAACATTGTTAATATCTGCGGTGTCATAAATACCATAACATTTGATAAAAACACATTTTCTACCACATCTTCCGTCAAAAAACGGCAAAAAGCGGTGGAAGAAGACTATAATGAAGATTATACCGAGCTGGACCTTTTATCGGCTGCCTGGCAGGTCAATAAGAACTATCAGCAGAAGAGCTATGGCACCGGCGAGCGCATCTATTTGGCGCTGAATGAGAATGGCGAAGGGCGGTTCGGCAAGCCCGACGGCTCCGATCAGATCTACCGCATTGAATTGGTCGGCGGAGATACCACCCAATATACCTATGCTTCCGCAGGGCATCCGATTACGCTGGACGTGGATTTTGAAGCAAACTATTATGCCTGCGAAGATCCCGCAGTCACCATCAAGGGAAATACCCTTGTTTTCAGCAAGGATGTTCAGACAACCAATAAGACCTTCACCGTCTATGTGGGCTATAATGCCGACCGCGGCAATGTGGTCAGCGACAACGAAATCAACAGTGCGGACGTTTTGGAAGTGGTCTATATGGCGGCAGGGAAGAAGACCAAAAATCTGCTGACCGCCGATGTGGACAGTAACCATTATGTCGATGTCAGAGATGCCTATCAGATCATTCGCTATGTTTTTTTCGATGGCGAAAAGGCGTGCTTTACCCCCGGTCTGCCTACCGGCAGAGAAGATGGCTATCTCAAAGATCTTACCTATAACACCAAGTCTTTCCACTATGATCCCACTGCAAACAGATCCAATGGTGACGCCATGTGCCGCTATAATGCGTGTCTTACCGAGTTAAAGGCGATTGATGCCGACATTATCGGGTTCCAGGAAATGGATCGATATAATAATGACGCGAAGTATAACGGAACCTTCATTGATCAGGTCGAGCAGTTAAAGACCGATCTGAACAAGAGTTTGAGCAAAAACTCAATGACTATTTGAAAGAATATGACATTGACTTTGTTGTCTTGGCAGGTTTTATGTCAATTTTGTCAGAGAGTTTTGTAAAACAATGGGCAGACCGCATTATAAACGTTCATCCATCACTGATTCCTTCTTTTTGCGGAAAGGGTATGTATGGTTTGAGAGTTCATGAGGCCGCTTTGGAAAAAGGTGTAAAAGTGACAGGTGCTACTGTGCATTTGGTAAACGAAATTCCTGATGGTGGTCGCATACTTTTGCAAAAAGCAGTAGAAATTGCGCAGGCTCAAAATATTATAGATGCAAAAAATGCGATTAAAAACGGAGCAGAATTTGCATTCATATATAGTGGCGAGTTCGACTCGTTTATGCACGATAACGTTTTTGACGATGTCGCAATTAAAAATAAAATTG
>CALGEL010000101.1 GCA_937881855.1 uncultured Clostridia bacterium
AGGTTGCAAAAATCAAGTGATAAAAGACACTTTCATTACAGTTAAAAATTAACCAAATAGAGCTTCTGAAACCGTTGTATATCAACGGTCTCAGAGTGCGGTAATTGAGGGGTGCGTATAGTTTGACCTGTAACCCTACTTTTGAGTATAACGCCCATTACGGGCGAAATTTTAAGTTACAGAAAATCAGACTTTTGCAACCATTCAGAAAAATTTGACAAAACTATTGAAATGGTTTAGAATATAAACGAGGACTTTTGTGAATGTTGGTTTTTCATAGTTTAAAAATCTCCTTTGGTGAAAGGAGAAAAGCGAATACTTCGCATGGAAAACACAAAAAATGAAAAAGATTTCGGAACAGGAATTCCGGAGAACGCAATAGAAGCTCTGGCAAGAGTTCTTCTCCCGGAAATCGAAAAATTCTACAACACGGAAGAAGGCAGAGAGGCCTTTGAAAAGTGGAAATCCGAAAAGGAAAAAGAAACTGCATAATCAATAAATTATCAGTTGGCGGGGATGAATCATCATCCCCGTTTTCCTATTCTATAAGACTGTATAAAAGAAAAAATCCGAACGCATCTCCTATTTTAAAGAGATAGTTCGGATTTTCGTCCTTTGGTCCGAGTGGCGAGACTTGAACTCACGGCCTCTTGACCCCCAGTCAAGCGCGCTACCACCTGCGCCACACCCGGATAACGCTAAAATATATTAGCATAAGGTGTCGGTTTTGTCAACACTATTTTTAAAAAAAGATTATTTTATAGTAAAACGGGCAGGATGCAATCGCCAATAATTTCATTTGGTGTGACGATGCAATCGATTGCAAGGATTTTCACTCCCGCTTTGGCGGCTTGGCGAAGGGCTTTGCCGAACTCCGGATGGGTTTGGTCGTTGGGCTCGACATGGTGGATTCCTTTCATTTGAACCACAAACAAAATCATAGCCTTTCCGCCATTTTTGGCAATCTTTGCAAGTTCGTTGAGATGTTTAACTCCACGCAGGGTAGGGGCATCGGGGAAGCGAGCGATACCTTCTTGATTCAATGTAATTCCCTTGACCTCGATCCAGGTATCATCCACCCAAAGATCAAAGCGACTTTCTCCGCATCGCACCTCGGTTTTTATTGGACTTTCGGGATGGAATAAACCGCTGTTTTTAATCCATTCCGCCGCAATCTTATTAGGTGCTTGGCTATCAATATTGATGATCTGATCGTCTTTTTGAACGGCAATCAGATCAAATTTTGTTTTGCGGGTTTCTGTCGGACAATACTCTACCCAAACAGTTGCGCCGGGGAACAATAATTCTTTTAGTCTGCCTGTGTTTTTGACATGGCAGATCTCCCGCTTTCCGTCCAGTTCAATGATGGCAATAAAGCGGTTGGGTCGGTCGATAAAGGTTGCTTTTTGAATGTTCTGATAGTTCATGGCTCTATTCTAACATTCATTTACGAAAAGTTAAAGGTTTTTCTTCAAATTCTCTTTATTTTATAAGATATATATGTTATAATTAAACTAACTATATTATGGAGAATTATGTGCTGATGATTATTTTAGGGATTGATCCCGGCTATGCGACGGTTGGATACGGAGTGATTGAAGCGCAGCGCGGAAAATTCCGCGTTCTGGATTACGGCGCGGTGACCACACCGGCGGGGCTGGATTTTTCTTCGCGATTACAGATCATTTACGAAGGGATTTGCGAGCTTTGCGATCGGTTCAAGCCGGATGCAATGGCGGTGGAAGAGCTGTTCTTTAATACGAATATTACCACCGGCATTCAGGTGGGGCACGCGCGCGGAGTCATTATGCTTGCAGGGCACCAAAAAGGTGTTCAGTTCAACGAATATACCCCCTTGCAGGTTAAGCAAAGCGTGGTCGGCTATGGGCGCGCCGAAAAGCATCAGGTAATGGAAATGACACGCCATTTATTGGGTCTGGAAAAGATCCCTCGGCCGGACGATGCCGCCGATGCGCTGGCGCTTGCCATCTGCCATGCCCATAGCGCAAAATCCAATTTATTGAAGGTGAAATTATGATAGCAACATTACGCGGAAAAATATTAGATAAGACCGGCGAGTCTGCCATCGTTGAATGCGGCGGTGTCGGGTTTGGCGTTCAAATGACCCGCCATGGCATTGATCAGATCGGTGCGGTCGGCAATGAAGCGTTTATTTATATTCATATGGTGGTTCGGGAAGATGCAATGGAATTGTTTGGCTTTGCCGACCCTGAAGAAAAAGAATGCTTCAAGATGATTACCGGTGTTTCGGGCATTGGCCCCAAGGGTGCGCTGGCGATTTTATCGGAGTTGACACCCGATGAGCTTGCCGCCAGCGTCTTGATGGGGGATAAAGCGAATATCACCCGCGCCAAAGGGGTTGGTCCCAAGGCGGCAGAGCGGATGATCTTGGAACTAAAAGATAAGTTCAAGGGAATGACCCCGCTGCAAGTCAATCATGCGGCATCCACACCCATTCAAGGAACCGCGTCCAAGAGTTTGGAGATCATCGAAGCGTTGATGGCATTGGGCTTTACCCAACCCGAAGCCAAACACGCCATCAACGGATTGGATTTAGCAACGCTTACGGTTGAGCAAGCGATCACACAAGCATTGAAAGGATTTAGCCAATGATCGAGAGTGAATTTGATTTTGAAAATCGGGTCGTATCTACCACCTTTGGCGCAGAAGACGGAGAGATTGAAGATTCCCTTCGCCCCCGCCGCATGGAAGATTATATCGGCCAGACCAAAGCCAAAGAAAATCTGAAAGTATTTATTGAAGCGGCCAAAGGGAGAGGCGAAAGCTTGGACCATTGCCTGCTTTATGGCCCTCCGGGATTGGGTAAAACCACCTTGGCGGGAATTATCGCCAACGAGATGGGGGTCAACCTGCGGATCACCTCCGGCCCTGCCATTGAGAAACCGGGCGATTTGGCTTCGCTGATTACCAACCTGCAACCGGGCGATGTTTTGTTTATTGATGAGATTCATCGCCTTTCCCGCGCAGTGGAAGAAGTATTATATCCGGCGATGGAAGATTATGCGGTGGATATTATCATCGGCAAAGGTCCGTCTGCCCGCAGCATCCGCTTGGATCTGCCGCGGTTCACCTTGATCGGTGCAACCACCCGCGCAGGTCAAATTTCCGCACCCCTGCGGGATCGGTTTGGCGTTCTTTCTCGGCTGGAACTTTATAAGCCCGAAGAATTGAAAGATATTGTCATCCGTTCGGCAGGGATTTTAGGGATCCCTGTGGAACCCGATGGGGCGATGGAGATTGCCAAGCGTTCCCGCGGCACACCGCGTATCGTCAACCGCTTGTTGAAGCGGGTACGCGATTATGCCGAAGTGCGTGGCAATGGCATTATCACTCGGGAGATTGCTGATATGGCGTTGCAGGCATTGGAGATCGACGAACTTGGCTTGGATGCCATCGACCGCAGAATGCTGGAAAGCATTATCCGCAATTTCGGCGGCGGTCCGGTGGGGCTGGAAACCTTGGCGGCAACGATTGGCGAAGAAGCCATCACATTGGAAGATGTGTATGAACCGTATCTTTTGCAGATCGGGTTCTTATCCCGTACACCCCGTGGTCGTATGGTCACACCCAATGCCTATCATCATTTGGGTTTGAAACCGCTGCAAGATTCAGCGGAACAACTGCGTTTTCAGGAGTAACTAAATTATGTGGTTAGCAGATCAATGGAAAGATTATGAATTGCTGGATACTGCCGGTGGCGATCGGTTGGAGCGATGGGGAGATTATATTCTCGTCCGCCCCGATCCGCAGGCGATCTGGCAGTCGGATAGAGCAAGAAAAGAATGGAGAAAGCCCAACGCAATCTATCGTCGATCCAATAGCGGCGGCGGGCATTGGGATATCTATTCCTTGCCCGATCTATGGAAAATCAATTATAAAGATTTGACCTTCCAAATTAAGCCGATGAACTTTAAGCATACCGGAATTTTTCCGGAGCAGGCAGTCAACTGGGACTTTATGAGTGACCTGATCAAAAAGGCCGATCGTCCTATTAAGGTTTTAAACCTGTTTGCCTATACCGGCGGTGCGACAATGGCTTGCGCCAAAGCGGGCGCATCGGTGGTGCATGTGGATGCCTCCAAAGGTATGGTGCAATGGGCAAAGGAAAATGCGGTTTTGAGCGGTGTCGCCGACCGCCCCATTCGGTATTTGGTGGACGATTGTATGAAATTTGTGGAGCGGGAGATCCGCCGCGGCAATAAATACGATGGTATTGTAATGGATCCGCCTTCTTATGGGCGTGGTCCGGGTGGCGAGGTATGGCAGCTGGAAGATGCACTCTATCCCTTTATGACGAGAGTGACCCAACTGCTCAGCCCTAACCCCTTGTTCTTTATTTTGAATTCTTATTCTACCGGCCTTTCGGCGTCGGTGATGGAATATTTGTTGAAGCTCACCCTTCCAAAGGGGATCGGCGGGCAATTTGAAAGCGGAGAGATCGGCCTTAAAACCAGCAACGGAATGGCATTTCCGTCCGGTTCGGTGGCCCGTTGGTACGCGGAGGAATAAATGCCAAAAATTATCTCAATTTCAAAATTGAATTATGCATATCCCGCCGAAGAAGGGCAGGCGCCCCATCCTGCGCTGCACGATGTATCGTTGGAGATCGAAGAAGGGGAGTTTATCGCTATTCTCGGTCATAACGGTTGCGGTAAAAGTACGTTGGCAAAGCACCTGAACGGCATTTTAAAAGCGGATAGCGGCGAAGTCACTGTATTGGGAATGAATGCGGCGGATGAGGAGCGATTGCTTGAAATCCGAAAGAATGTCGGAATGGTATTCCAAAATCCCGATAATCAGATCATTGCTACCGTTGTGGATGAAGATGTTGCCTTTGCGCTGGAAAATCTGGGTGTTCCTTATCCTGAGATGGTGGAGCGAGTCAATGAAGCCTTGGATTGGGTCGGTATGACCGAATATCGCCATCACGCGCCCCATATGCTCTCGGGTGGGCAAAAACAACGGATCGCCATCGCAGGTATTTTGGCGATGAAACCCAAATGCATTGTTTTGGATGAGCCAACGGCGATGCTGGACCCCCAAGGTCGCAAAGAAGTGATGAAGACATTGCTGCGACTAAACCGCGAAATGGGCGTCACCATTGTATTGATCACTCATTATATGGATGAAGCAGTGCAGGCCGATCGTGTCGTGGTCATGGGTGAAGGAGAAGTGGTTCTGGACGGTACTCCCAAAGAAGTGTTCCAGAATGTAGGTCTTCTTCATAGCCTATCTTTGGATGTTCCTCAAACAGCGGAGCTGATGTATGCTCTGCGGCAAGAGGATATCAAGGTCCCCATTGCGGTGTTGAGCGTTGAGGAGTGCCTTGATGTGTTGGAAAAACAGTTGGGAGGTGTTTTGGAATGATCAAAACAGAAAATCTCTCCCATTTGTATAGCGAAGGAACCCCCTTTCAGACAACGGCGATAGAAGATGTCAACATCCATATCCCGAAAGGCGATTATGTCGGCGTCATTGGTCATACCGGCTCCGGTAAGAGCACCTTGATCGCGCATTTTAATGCGATATTAAAGCCCACTTCCGGCAAAATCTTTATTGATGGTCAGGATCTTTGGTCTTCGGATAAAAAGACCAGAATTCAAACCCGCTTTGATGTCGGATTGGTATTCCAATACCCCGAGCATCAGTTGTTTGAAGAGACAGTTTATAAGGATATTTCCTTTGGTCCCAAGAATATGGAACTGCCTGAGTATGAAATCAATAAGCGGGTCGATAAAGCGTTGGAATTTGTCGGTTTGGATCGTTCCCTTTTGGAAAAATCCCCCTTTGATCTTTCGGGCGGTCAAAAGCGGCGGGTTGCCATCGCCGGCGTTATGGCGCTGGAACCTAAGGTCTTGATTTTGGACGAACCTGCGGCAGGATTGGATCCGCGCGGCAGAGATGAAATTCTGAGCCGTATCCGCGATTACCATCAAGAAACCAAAAGCACCGTCTTGTTGGTATCCCATTCGATGGAGGATGTCAGCCGTTATGCCAATTCCATCCTTGTCATGAATAAAGGGCGGTGCGTGATGCACGATTCTGTTCCCGCTGTATTTGAGCGGGCGGAAGATTTGGTCGGTATGGGGCTGGATGTCCCCCAAATTACCCGTGTATTTATTTCTTTGCGAGAGAAGGGATATGCGGTATCACCCAATGTTTATACCGTGGAGCAAGGAAAAAATGAACTTATGAAACTGCTCAAAAAAGGCGGTGATTCAAATGATTAAAGATATCACCATCGGTCAGTATTTTCCCGGTAAATCCTTTATGCATAAGTTAGACCCGCGGATGAAACTGATTTTGACACTTTTCTATGTAGTTTCGCTGTTCTTGGTCCCTGATTTTTGGGGCTTTGCCGCCGTCGGCGTGTTGATGCTTTTGATCATTCTTTTTTCGGGCATCTCATTAAAGGTGGTTTTGCGTGGTTTGAAACCGCTGATGTTTATTATCGTTTTTACCGCCTTTTTCAATGTTTTGTATGGTGGGGGAGAACCGCTCTTTCCTCAAATTGAGTGGCTTTCGTGGTTGAAAGCGGAGGGCGTTCGTAATGCGCTGTTTATGATCATTCGCATTATTCTGTTGATTTTAGGAACCTCCTATTTGACCTATACCACCAGCCCTGTCATGTTGACCGATGCGATGGAGCGGTTGTTGCGCCCCCTTAAAGCGTTCAAATTGCCGGTGCACGAATTGGCAATGATGATGACCATTGCATTGCGATTTATTCCCACATTGATCGACGAGACGGATAAGATCATCAACGCCCAAAAAGCGCGGGGCGCTGATTTTGAAACAGGAAATATCTTCCGTCGCGCAAAGGCGTTGATTCCCATTTTAATTCCTTTGTTGATTTCCGCATTCCGTCGCGCCGAAGAATTGGCGGATGCAATGGAATGTCGATGTTACCATGGCGGCGAAGGAAGAACCAGATATAAGGTCTATTCCTTGGGATGGCGTGATTTTCTTGCACTTGCGCTGATGCTAATGGTAATCGGTGCGATCATATTATTGATAATTTTTTGATAGCGAGAGTTTTATGAAATCAAGGTTGTTGCTTAAAATTCGATACCACGGCGCGGCATTTGTCGGTTGGCAGGTGCAAAAGAACGGTAAATCCGTTCAGGAGCAGATGCAGGATGCCATCGAAGAGATTTTCGGCACCCGTGTCGGAGTCACAGGTTGTAGCCGAACCGATAGCGGAGTGCATGCGATGGAATATTGCCTTTGCTTCGACCCTCCGCGCCCGATGGAACTCAAACGGGTGGCATTTGCGCTTAATTCGGTGTTGCCTGAGAGCATTAGCGTCCTTTCCTGCGAGGAGGTGGATGAAGAATTCCATCCCCGCTATCATGCGGTTGCGAAGGAATATATCTATCGTTTTTATGATACGCCTTCGCCCGATCCCTTTAAGAACGGTCTTGCATTTCACGATCGTAAGGGGCTAAATGTGGAATTAATGAATCGGGCGGCTTCTCATTTTGTGGGGACCCACGATTTTAAAGGCTTTATGTCCACAGGCTCTAAAATTGAAGATACCGTCCGAACAATTTATCATGCTTCGGTTTCTCGGGTAGGGGACGATATTATTTTCCGCGTGGTTGGTGATGGTTTTCTTTATAATATGGTTCGTATTATGGCGGGGACCTTGCTTTTTATCTCGATGGGAAGAATTGATGAAGCGAAGCTTCCTGAAATTATTGCTGCGGGCGAGCGGTCGGCGGCGGGCAAGACGATGCCTGCCTATGGTCTGTATTTGAATAAAGTGTATTATAATGAAAAGGAGGTGCCCCATGAGAAAAACAACGGATGAGCAATCGGAACATATTTCCAAAAGATCGCGTGCGACGGTGAAATATGTACGCTATCTTTTGCTCTTAATTATGGTGATGGTGGCGCTGATTTTTTTGTTTGCCAATCGCTCTCAGATCAACGGCGATAATTTCCGCCGCTTGATTGCCAAATTTAATTTAGGGATTGCCACTCCGTCGGCGGAAAACGGCGAAGTCCATTTCAATAGTACCGATACAGGCAGTGCCATTGTCTTTAAAGACGGTTTTGCTTATGCTTCGGTGGAAAAACTGATTGTTACCGATAAAAAGGGAACAGAGTTTCAAAATACTCCTCTGGGATTTCGTCGGCCTGTTCTTTCGGCAAACAGCAGTTATATTTTGGTTTATGATAACGGCGGGACAGGGTTGATGGTAGCAGATTCCTTTTCGGTACTTTTTCAGACCCATACAGAAGATCCAATCATTTCGGCAAAAATGAATGCCAATGGCTCCGTTGTTGTGGTAACCCAAGGCGAAGGATATTTATCGAAGGTATATGTATATAATTCCTCGTTTAAAGAAGTATATCGTTATCGCAGCTTGAATCGGTATATTTTAGATGCGGCACTTTCCAAAGACGGAAAGGCAATCGCTGTCTCGGCGATGAATATGGAAGGGGCGGATATGGTATCCGAGATCCTTTATTTCAAACTGAATAAAGAAGAAGTCCTATGGTCGGCATCCTTTGAGCAGACTCCGTGTGTCAAAGTCGTTATTAAAGATAACGGAACCGTCTGTGGGTTATTTGATTGGGGAATGGTTTCTCTGAGCAATAAAGGCGCGGAGAAAGGGCGGTTCCTTTTAAATGACCGCGTGTTGCAATGTTATTCTATGGACCATGGTTCTGCCAATGTATTTATCGTGGCGGCGGCTGAAAATGGCGACGGAACCGTTCTCATTTGCGACGAAAAAGGAAGAGAAAAAAATTCAGTTGCGTTGGATTTCTATGCAGTCGGGCTGGATTATGTCAGCGGTCGGGTCGCAGTGTTGGGCAATCAAAAGTGCAGTGTCTTTAATAAGTCGGGAAAAGAGCTATGGACCGATACCCCCGAACGTGCAACCGATGTGTCCTTTATGGGCAAAGATGCTGTGGTAGTCGTAAGTGATACGGCATGTGTATATAATAATATTAAATAAGGTGATATTATGTTGATAGCTATTATATTGGATCTTTTGGTTTTGGGCGTAGTTGTCGGATCGGCAATTTTGGCATACAAAAAAGGATTTATTAAAACCTTGTTTTCGTTGGTGGGCGGTATCGCAGCGGTTGTGCTTGCGGTTTCTTTCAGTGAGCCGGTAGCCGCGTGGCTGGATTCTGCTTTTATCGGTCCGGCGGTTAAAAGTAGTGTGTTGACCGCAGTTAATGGATCTCCGTTGACCGAAGACTATAATGAGGCATTGGAATCCATCGATGTCTCCCTTAAACTACGGGAGATGCCCGAAGGCTTGCGCTCTTTTTTAGAATCCATCAATATCGATGTGGAAGAGACCATTTTTAAAGCAGAGCAAAATAAAGCATCATCGGTAGATGCCAGAGAACAATTAATTTCAGATATTGTCGCGCCCATCAGCGCGACGATCAGTAAAGTGATTGCATTGATCGGTCTGATCATTATCTTCTTTTTGCTCTTGTTTGTGGCAAGTCTTTTGCTCAACGCGATCTTTAAACTGTTGCCCTTTGGAAAGACCTTAAATCATGTCGGCGGAGTTCTTTTCGGTGTGGCAAGGGGAATTCTTTTGGTAATGGTCTTGGGCGCGATCCTTTATGGTCTTGGAAAAGGAAATTACCTACTTTCCTTGGATGATATTGAAAATACTTGGATTTTAAAATGGGTCAATGCGATCAATCCTATCTTGAATCTGTTTCGATAATGGAAATTTTTGATTTGTGTATCTATGGTTCAGAGTGGATATAATTCACTTTTGGGTGAGCAATAAAACTCGAACCCTAAGGAGTAATCAATGCTTTGTGTTAAATGTAAAAAAAGAACCGCGGTTGTATTTGTTTCCAGAATGGACGGCAGCAACCCGGTAAATGAAGGATATTGCCTGAAATGTGCAAAAGATATGGGCATTCCGCAGGTCAATGAAATGATCAAAGGAATGGGAATGAGCGATGAGGATATCGAGCAATTTTCCGAAGAATTTGATCAGATGAGCGAGCAGCTCGGCTTGGCAGGGGAAGAGTTGGATTCTCAGACCGCACCGTCTTTGCCGTCGTTTTTCAATCGTCTGCTTGGTCAATCGGATCCTGCTCCCAATGCATCGAATGGGGCAGAACAGGCGGAAAAAGGCAAAAAGAAAGAGAAAAAACGCAAGATTTTGGATCAGTATGGTGTCAACCTGACCGCCAAAGCCCGAAAAGGGGAATTGGACCCTGTCATCGGGCGGGCGGTGGAACTGAACCGTTTGATCCGAATTTTAAATCGACGCACTAAAAACAATCCTTGCTTGATCGGTGAACCGGGTGTCGGTAAGACCGCGATCGCGGAAGAATTGGCATCGCGGATCGCGCGGGAAGATGTTCCCGCCAAATTGCTGGATAAAGAAGTTTATTTGCTGGATCTGACCGCGCTGGTTGCGGGAACGCAATTTCGCGGTCAGTTTGAAAGCCGCATTAAGAATCTGATCAACGAAGTAGTTGCGCTTGGGAATATCATTTTGGTTATCGATGAAATTCATAACCTTGTGGGAACCGGCGATGCCGAAGGTACCATGAATGCCGCAAACATTCTCAAACCTGCCCTTTCCCGCGGAGAAATTCAGGTCATTGGTGCCACAACCTTGGCAGAGTATCGCAAATATATCGAAAAGGATGCCGCGTTGGAGCGCCGTTTTCAGCCGGTGCTGGTGGATGAACCGACTTTGGAAGATACCATCGAGATTTTGAAAGGTCTGCGTGGAAAATACGGCGAATATCATCATGTTGTCATTTCCGATCAATTGCTGGTCCAGGCGGCGCAAATGTCCGAGCGGTATATCACCGATCGGTTCTTGCCCGATAAGGCGATCGATCTTTTGGATGAGGCTTGTAGCGGCGCTTCGCTGGAAAATGTCGCTCAAAACGAGTTGATAAAAAAACAACGGCGCTTGACCGAAATCGAAGCGAGACTGAACGCTTTATCCGAAGAAGAACAAAATGATGAGACTTATAAAGAGATTGCAGAGTTAAATAGCGAAAAATGTCGATTGGAGAATGAAATTCAATCCCTTGGCTCGGTAGGCGATGCTGTTCTTACCTTTGACCATCTCGCTTATGTTCTGGAACTTTGGACAGGGATTCCTGCCGCCAAAATCAAGCAGCAGGAATTTGAAAAGTTAAATCAATTAGACGAAGTCTTGAAAGCTCGCATTGTCGGTCAGGATGCCGCTATTGATAGCGTTGTCCGCGCCATCAAGCGCAGAAGGGTGGGCGTTTCTTTATCCCGCAGTCCTGCGTCCTTTATCTTCACCGGTCCCACCGGTGTGGGTAAGACCGAATTGGTGCGCCAACTTTCTGTCGCCTTGTTTGATAGCGTGGATGCATTGATCCGTGTGGATATGAGCGAATATATGGAAAAGCATTCGGTGTCCAAGCTGATCGGCGCTCCTCCGGGATATGTCGGCTATGATGATGCAGGCCAGCTGACCGAAAAGGTGCGCAGAAAACCATATAGCGTCATCTTATTTGACGAAATCGAAAAGGCGCATCCGGAAGTGTTGAATATAATGCTTCAAATGTTAGACGACGGTAAACTGACCGATGCCCAAGGCCGCGTGGTCAATTTTGAGAATACAGTCATTGTCATGACCACCAATGCCACCGCCGATACCACCAATGCACCCGGTTTCAATCGTTCGGCGGAAGAGCTGGAAAAAGAACGGGCGACCCGCGCATTATTGAAGTTTTTACGCCCCGAGTTTATCAATCGTGTAGATGAAGTGATTTCGTTCCATCCGCTGAGTAAAGAGACGGTACGAATGATCGCTGATATTATGATCGGTGATCTGCGCAAAAGCCTTGCTTTGCGGTCGATTGATTTGGAGGTGGAAAGTTCGGTGTTGGATGATCTTGCCGAAAACGGCTATGATCGTAAGTTCGGCGCACGCTCCTTGAAACGAACCATTCAGCGGGATGTGGAAGATCAAATCGCTCAAAAAATGATCGATCAATATGCCCACGAGCCCTCCTTAGTCCGCTGCTCGATGAGCGACGGGAAAATAAATGTAGAATTGCATTAAAAAAGCCTTGACAATTGGTTTGGAGTTTTGTATAATAACCGATGTACCTATAAAATTATAGGACTGTCGTCAAAGCGGAGGGAGGGAAGACCAAATGGCAGAAATCCGCATCAAGGAAAACGAATCCTTGGATAGTGCTTTGAGAAGATTTAAAAGACAATGTGCGAAATCCGGCGTTCTCTCCGAAATCAGAAAGAGAGAGCACTACGAAAAGCCCAGCGTTAAGAGAAAGAAAAAGTCCGAAGCCGCCAGA
The DNA here is from genome assembly GCA_937881855.1 of uncultured Clostridia bacterium. GTDB lineage: Bacteria > Bacillota > Clostridia > Oscillospirales > QAKW01 > QAKW01. The sequence goes on from CALGEL010000101.1 coordinate 12,349, forward strand.
AAGAGAAAGTATTAATCTTTCGATCGGCCTTTGAATACTCTCAAAAGCTAAGCCCGCATTCTTTTTGAATGCGGGCTTTTATATTTTAATTGTGAGGTTTTATCAATGATTGTTCATCCGTTTCCTCCATTATATAATAAAGAGTCTTCGATTTTGATCTTGGGGAGTTTCCCTTCGGTCAAAAGCCGCGAACAGTCTTTTTTCTATGGCCATCCACAAAACCGATTTTGGAAGGTCTTGGCGGCGGTTTATGGAAACCCGACACCGATGTCGATCCAAGAGAAGAAAGCGTTTTTATTGGCAAATAAAGTGGCTTTATGGGATGTCATTGGCTCTTGCGAGATCGAAGGGAGCGCCGATAGTACCATTAAAAGTGTTTGCGCTAATGATCTTTCAAAAATTTTAGAAAATAGTCGAATTGAACGGATATTTGTCAATGGCGCCACCGCCAAGAAATATTATGATCGCTATCTTTTGAAGCAAACCAAAATCGAAGCCGTGTTGCTCCCCTCCACATCACCCGCCAATGCGGCTTGGTCATTGGAGCGGTTAGTTGATTTTTGGAAAGATGCAATATTGAATTGATTTTTAAATTATTTTTGATATACTTGAATTAAGGAGGGATTGATGTTATGAAACGTTTTCGAGTCTTAGTGGCCCTATTGGCCTTATCTTTATTGATTACAGGCTGCAAGATAGATAAAGTTGCGGAACTGCCCAAGGACGAGCAACCCACCCAGCAGACGCCGGAACCGCCGGTGG
>CALGEL010000102.1 GCA_937881855.1 uncultured Clostridia bacterium
CACCAGATGGATGCATTTTGCACCCGCCGCTTCAAAGGCTTTGGCGACTTTTAGGGGGTGCTCACTATATACCGTCATTTGGGCATAATCGCCCTTAAATAAGCGGACGGCTTTGCCGCCCACTAAATCGATGGCAGGAAAGATGTTCATTGCTCTTCTCCTTTCACCGCGCAAAAGGCCTTTAAGATTTCCAAGCCCACATTCCCGCTCTTTTCGGGGTGGAATTGGCAACCGAACAGATTGCCCTTCGCTACCGCGGCGGTCAGTTCCTTGCCGTATTCGGTGGTGGCGGCCAAGGCATCTTCGCACCCTTCGGCATAGAAGGAATGGACAAAATAAACGTGGTCCCCTTCTTGAATACCCTTAAAGATGGGGCAGTCGGGCTGCTGAAATTTCAGGGCGTTCCAGCCGATATGGGGGATTTTAAGGTCTTGGGGCAGCCGCCCTTCCATACCGACCACCGCACCCTTTAAAAGCCCTAAGCCTTGGTGCTCGCCGTATTCATAACTTTTTTCAAACAACATCTGCATTCCAAGGCAGATGCCCATCAAGGGCTTGCCCGCCTTGACCTGCTCGACGACAAATCGGTCCAATCCGTTCTCCCGCAGTTTTGCCGCGGCATCGCCGAAGGCGCCCACTCCCGGCAGGATCAGTCGGTCGGCTTTTCGCAATGCTTCGGGATCGCCCGAAACAAAGGCACGCTCGCCGATGGCATCAAAGGAAGAACGCAGGGAAAATAAATTTCCCACACCGTAATCAATAATTCCAACCATTATAATACTCCTTTGGTGGACGGAACCGCATCGGTGCCGTCGGTGGTGACTGCCTGCTTTAAGGCTCTTGCCACCGCCTTGAAGGCACCTTCCGCAATATGATGGGAATTGGTACCCGCCAATTTGCGGATATGCAGGCTCATCGGGCATTGGCGGGTAAACGCCAAGAAAAATTCTTCGATCAGCTCGGTATCAAAGGTACCGATCTTTTTGGCGCGGATGGGCAGATCAAAGCCCAGATAGCTCCGACCCGAAATATCGCAGGCGGCAAGGATCAGGCTCTCGTCCATCGGCAAGATCATATTGCCGTAGCGAATGATGCCCCGTTTTTCGCCCAAAGCCTGCTCAAAGGCTTTGCCCAGGCAGATGCCGATATCCTCCACCGTATGATGATCGTCCACTTCAATATCACCCTTGCAGGTGACGCTCAGATCGAATTTACCGTGGGCGGCAAAAAGGGTCAGCATATGGTCTAAAAACCCGCACCCTGTATTGATTTCGCTTTTGCCTAAACCGTCTAAATTCAAGGTCAAGGCAATGTCGGTCTCTTTGGTCTTGCGGTTGATTTCAGCAGTTCTCATAAAAGAATCTCCTTTATCTTCAAAATCATCGTTTGCATCTCTTTGGGGGTGCCGATGGTGATGCGGTTAAAATCCTTGATGCGCTCTTTGGTAAAGTGCCGCACCAAAATTCCCCGCTTTTTCAGTTCCAGATAGAATTGCTCGCCGCTGATTTTGGGATGGCGGGCAAAGATAAAATTGGTATCGCTTGGCAGAACTTCAAAGCCCAACTCCGCCAATTCTTTGGCGGTGGTTTCGCGGGTCTTGATGATCTCCCCACATTTTTCCATATAATAAGCGTCCGCCTTGACGGTTTTTTCGCCCAAAAGCATCGTCAGGCGATTGATATTATAAGGGTTGGTGGAATATTTAATCTTTTCCAGATCGGCGATCAGCTCGGCATTGCCAAAGGCATAGCCCAGCCGCCCGCCCGCCAGACAGCGGGATTTGGAAAAGGTGCGGACCACCAACAGATTTTCATAGCGGTCGATGAGTTGATAGCAACTTTTTCCGCCGAAATCCACATAGGCTTCATCGATCAACACCACCCCATCGGGATTGCTCTTTAAAATTTCTTCGATCGCATCCACACCGATGCTCATTCCGGTGGGGGCGTTGGGATTGGCGATGACGATCAACTTATTTTGGTTTAAATAGTCCTTGAAGTTAACCGAAAAATCCTGCTCTAACGGAATTTCCGTATATTCAACCCCATGCAGCTGAGCAAAAACGGGATAAAATCCATAGGTAATATCGGGGAAGATCGCTCCCTTTTGCCCATAGGCCATAAAGGCGAAGTTCAAAATATCGTCCGAGCCGTTGGAAAGAAAGATCTGCTCGGCGGAGACTTGATATAATTCCGCCAACGCATCTTTGAGTCCCTTGGCGGTGGGGTCGGAGTACAGCCGCAACCGCTCGATCTCTTCCCCCTTCATCGCCTCCACCACCGACGGTGCGGGCGGATAGGGGGATTCATTGGTATTGAGTTTGATATAGACCATATCCCGCGGTTGCTCGCCGGGGGTATAGGCTTCCAACGCTTGATAGCGTTCCTTTAAAAATCTGCTCATTTTTTCTCCAATCGGATGCTGACACTCTTGCCGTGGGCTTGCAATCCTTCTTGCTCTGCAAAATATGCCACATCTGCGCCGATCTTTTGCAAGGCTTCGGCGGTATAATAGGTATATTGACTCTTTTTGACAAAATCATCCACCGAGAGCGGGCTGGAAAACCGCGCTGTCCCGCCGGTGGGAAGGGTGTGGTTGGGTCCTGCATAATAATCGCCCAACGCTTCGGGGCAGTTGCGCCCCATAAAAATAGAGCCTGCGTGCTTGATGCCGTCCAGATAATCAAAGGGATTATCCACCATCAGTTCCAGATGCTCGGGGGCAATCTCGTTGGCGATCTCTAAGACCACCTTCAAATCGTCGGCGATGATGATCTTGCCGTTATTATCGATGGATGCGCGGGCGATCTCGGCGCGGGAGAGCAGCGGGATCTGCTTCTCCAATTCTTCCGAAACCGCTTGCGCCAATTCCTTGCTCTCGGTGACTAGTACCGCGGATGCCAATTTATCGTGTTCCGCCTGAGAGAGCAGATCCGCCGCCACATGGGCGGGATTGCTCTTTCCGTCGGCGACCACCAAAATCTCCGAAGGGCCGGCGATCATATCAATGGAAACCACCCCAAAGACCTGCTTTTTCGCTTCGGCGACAAAGGCATTGCCGGGACCGACGATCTTATCCACCTTGGGAATACTCTCGGTGCCGTAGGCCAATGCCGCCACCGCCTGCGCACCGCCCACCTTAAAGATCCGCTGTACGCCCGCGATCTTAGCCGCCGCCAAAATGACGGGATTGATCTTGCCGTCCTTCCCCGGCGGAGAGACCATAACGATCTCCTTGCAGCCGGCGATCTTGGCGGGAACGCTATCCATCAACACCGTGGAAGGATAGGCGGCGGTGCCGCCGGGGACATAAAGACCCACCTTTTCGATGGGGGTGATCTTCTGCCCGCAGACGACCCCTTCACATTCGTTCATAATGAAACTGTTGCGCACCTGCTTTTGATGGAAGGCGCGGATATTCTCTTCGGCATTGCGGAGAATTTCCAAAAATTTCGGTTCTACTGCCGCGAAGGCTTCTTCGATCTCCGCTTGGCTGACTTCCAAAGCGGAAAGGTCGGCACCGTCGAATTTTTTATTATAGGCAAAGATGGCTTTATCGCCTTCCTTGCGAACTGTCGCAATAATCTCGGCGACAATGCCCGAAACATCGGTTTTTTGCTCCTCGCGGGCAAAAATTTCGCTGTTGGGCAGTTCGCCATAGTTCATAATCTTAATCATTGATCTGCTCTTCCAATCCTTTTTTGATAGCTTCAATAGCCTGTTGCTTAAATTTATAGCCGGCGGTATTGGCGATCAGCCGCGCGCTGATGGGAACAATGGTCTCAAAGGGGATCAAATCGTTCTCCAATAGTGTCTTGCCGGTCTCGACGATATCGACGATGACATCCGAAAGCCCCAAAATGGGCGCGATCTCGATGGAACCGTTTAATTTGATAATATCGATATCTCTGCATTTTTCATTATAATAGGCCGCCGCGATATTGGGAAACTTGGTCGCCACCCGCAGAGTCTCCCCCCGCGGATCGCGAAACTCTTTTTTAGCAGCCACCGCCATACGGCATTTGCCCATTTTGAGATCCAAAAGCTCATAGACATCGGGGCGGTATTCCAGCAAAATATCCTTGCCGCATACCCCGATATCCGCCGCGCCACGCTCCACATAGATGGCAACATCGGAGGGCTTGACCCAAAAATAACGCACCCCTTTTTCGGGGTTTTCAAAGATCAGCTTGCGGTTTTGCTCTTCGATGGAAGGGCATTCAAAGCCCGCCTTTTTAAAAAGCTCGTAAACCTTTTCACCCAGCCGACCCTTCGGTAAAGCCACATTAACCATTTTGCAGCCCCCCTTTGGTAAATTTCAGCACCTTGCAAAAACGCAGATCTTCGGGCATCTCTTCCGCCACCAGAACACTGCCCTGCTTTTGCAATTCTTCCACCGCCCCGATCAAAGCGGCGGCGTCGGCATCGGCAGAGCGCAGCAACAGAATATCAAAATCATACGCGTCTTTTTCTTGACTCAACCGCTCCAACAGATCCAGATAAACCGCAAAGCCGATGGCACCGCTCTTGCGCCCCATCTTTTGCAGTAATTTATCATATTGACCGCCCGAAAGCACGCTGGCGGGGATCCCTTCGATATAGCCTTTAAAGACCACACCGCTATAATATTTCATATCGTTGCCCACCGAAAAATCCAAACGGATTTTCTCGCCTAAAATGGCGCAGAGTGCGGAAAACTCTTCAAAGGCTTTCCGCTCCTGCTCGGTCTGCAATAGGGGCTTCAATGCGGGCAGTACCTTGGCGGCATCCCCGCTCTCGCGGCAAAGGGCGAGCAATTTTTGCTCCGCTTCGGGGCAAAGCCCTTCCTGCGCGCAAAGGGCAGAAAGCTCGTGGGCACTCTTTTGGTGGATGAAGGATAAGGCCTTGCCCTTACCTTCTTCCGAAAGCCCGCAGGCAGAGAGCATCGCCGCCACCAAGCCCATATGGGAAAGATCCAACACATAATTTTCCCCGATCAGAGCAAGGCTCTTTGCCGCCAACAACACCACTTCCGCGATCTCATATTGCCCCAGATCGCCGATGCACTCCAAACCCGCCTGCATAATCTCTTTGAAGGAATGGGTGCCTTTGGCGACACGGAAGACATTTTCGTTATAATAAACCTTCTGCACCGCGCCGACGCGATCGACGGTATTTTTGATGATGGATAAGGTCACATCCGGTTTGAGTGCCAAAAGCCTTCCCGCGTGGTCGGTAAAGGTGATGACTTCATCGGAGATCAAAAAATCCTTATTGCGGACATAAAGATCATATTCTTCAAACCGGCTCATTTTATATTGGCTGTACCCATACTGCCGATACAAACTGCGCAGGGCGAAGATGGCTTGTTCGTCTTTGCGTATCACCATTAGAGTTTGCCCGCCTCCTTCATGCGATCGATGGCGATCTTATACCCGCCATCCCCATAGTTGACGCATTTATTGACACGGCTGATGGTGGCGGAAGATGCACCGGTATCCTTGATGACTTCTTGATAATTTTTGCCTTCACTCATTTTGCAGGCAACGTCAAAACGCTGGCTGATGGCGTGGATCTCTGTTATGGTGCAGACATCTTCAAAAAAGAGATAACATTCTTCCACATTCTTTAAGGTCAAAATCGCTTCAAATAATTTATCGGTAGCTTCGTTTTTCAATTTGCTCATTTCAAAAGTTCATCCTTTCCAATGTATGCTCCCCATTTTAGCACTTTATCGAGATAAAGTCAATAGTTTTTTATAAAAATATATAATATAAGAAACCGCCTTTATTTCGCCGAGTGTTGATAAGGAAGTATTTGTTTCTCGGGACAAAATCCTCTGTCTAATCGCCAAAAGCCTCGCAAGGCGCCAGCCTTGCTGCATT
>CALGEL010000103.1 GCA_937881855.1 uncultured Clostridia bacterium
ATAGTAGGGTAGGCATAGTCTGCCTCAATGTTGTATATATAGGTGTCGGCCATTCCTAAGTCCCTGCTCATTTTTTGGCGGGAAACACCCTTAGCAATTCGTAATTGTTGCAATCGTTTGCTGAAAACTCGTCGTGCCATATTGAATCCTCCTTTTTTCAAAAGAATATCATTTTCAAAACCAATTTGTCAAGAAAAGCATCACAATTTCGTATATAGTCATACAAATCATTTGTATGACTCGACTCAAGAATGAAGATATAACATACAAATCATTTGTATCCCTCAACCCAAGACCGAAGATTAAAACATACAAATCATTTGTATGACACAAACCGAGAAAGAAGGAAAAACATACAAATCATTTGTATCCCTCGGCCCAAGACCAAGAGTGGAGGTGACACATACAAATCATTTGTATCCCTCAACCCAAGACCGAAGAGCAACACATACAAATAATTTGTACCCTCAACCCAAGACCGAAGAGCAACACATACAAATAATTTGTATCCCTCAAACCAAGACCGTAGAACAACACATACAAATCATTTGTACCCTCAACCCAAGACCGAAGAGCAACACATACAAATCATTTGTATGTTCCAATTTAAGTTTGAAGACGAAAACATACAAATCATTTGTATGTCTCAGATTAACGACAAAGCAACAAATTATTTGTATGTCACTGACCAAGAATGAGGAAAAAAACAAATGATTTGTATGTCTGTTTCAAACGAATGGGTTGTCGATTAAATGATTGTATTTTTTTCGATGTATTTGAATAGATATTAGAGTAAAAAGGAGGGATAAGCCATGGAAGAAGAACGCAGAAACGGTAACCATTTGTTGTCTGTTGAAAACCGCAAGCAGATTATGGCATCGGGTGTATTGGATGTGGATCGATTTGATGAAAAAATGGTGGTGGTGCTGACCAATTTGGGGGTGCTGACCGTTCAGGGAGAAGATCTGCATATCAATCGGCTGAATGTGGAATCGGGGGAGATTGCCATTGAAGGCGTGATTGATTGCCTGCAATATGCCGATCTGAAAGAAAAAGGCGGGGTCTTTAAGGGGCTGTTTCGCTGATGGAAACCTATCTTTCCGACCAAGCGTTCGCATTTTTATGGGCGGTGGCGCTGGGCGGCGGCTTGGGCGGAGTCTACGACATTTTTCGGGTGGTGCGGATCCTAAGGGGAAGGGACCGCCCGATCCTTGTCTTTTTGGAAGATTTGCTCTTTGCATTGATCGCCGCCATCGCCACCGCCTCCTGCTTTACTTGGACGAATTTCGGGCAGGTGCGCCTTTTTTTATTGGTAGGAGAAGGGCTGGGCTTTATGGTCTGGCATTGCACCCTAGGGTTCTTTATCGGTGCGGTGGCGCGGTGGGTGGCTCGCTTTTTGCGGTGGATCGAGCGAATTTTCGGCCAATTTTTAAAGAAATTTATGGAAATTTTTAAAAAACCCTTTATTTTTTTAAAAGGATGGTATAGAATTAGACTGTTAAAGTATAAGGATAAAGCAGAAAGGAGGAAATCGCATGAGAACAAGACGCGCCAAAAAGATGAATCCCGTCGTTAAGGCATTGTTGGCGGTATTGCTGGTCTATGTGGCGGGCAATATGATCGTCACCTGCATCAAGTTGCAGGCGCAGATTCAGGATAAAAAGACCGAATTGAATGATGTTAATCAAAAGATTTCCTCCCAGACCGTTCTGAACGAACAACTCAATGATATTTTGAACGCAGAAGTGGACAGCGCCTATGTGGAAAGCGTTGCCCGCGATCTGGGCTATGGCTCGGTGGGCGAGCGTGTCTATGATAATATTACCGACGAATAAGGAACTTTTTGAAGTTCCTTTTTCTTTTTGTCATTTTGACGAAAAAGGGGAGTGGTTTTGAGTGAATTTTAGCTCTAATTTTTCGTTGACAATTTTTGCACATAGTAGTATAATAATTAAAGTTAAATATTGAAATAATATTCTTTAAGTCGATCCCGTGAGTTCGGCAAGATGTTCATAAGAAAGAGAGCGCAAGGTGCGCTTTCGCTTTGCTATGTTTATGAAGGCCTTGCTGCATCTTGCAGTAAGGTCTATTTTATTTCTCGGAAGGAAATCAAAATGCTGAAAATCAAAGCCAACGTATTTGAAAACGGAATGATGCAGGAACGCGAAATCGTTCTTCCTGTGCCTATGGATTTCTATTCCCTTTTTGCCAATCGAAGAATTGCTGTTTTTCCCGGTTTTTGCGATGTTCATGTTCATCTGCGAGAGCCGGGTTTTTCTTATAAAGAGACCATCGAGAGCGGTTCCAAGGCCTGCGCGGCGGGCGGGTATACCGATGTTTGCAGTATGCCAAATCTCAATCCGGTCCCCGATAGCATCGAGCATTTGGAAGAGCAATTAAAGCTCATCCGCGCCGATGGGGTGATCGGGGTTCACCCTTATGGGTCCATCACCGTCGGTCAGCAGGGGGAAGCCCTTGCCGATCTTCAAGGAATGGCCAAGGATGCCATCGCTTTTTCCGATGATGGCCGCGGAGTGCAATCGGAAGAGATGATGCGTGAAGCGATGCTGAAAGCCAAGCAATTGGGTAAAATCATCGTCGCCCATTGCGAAGATAACGCTCTTCTGCATGGCGGGTATATCCACGATGGGGAGTATGCCAAAGCCCACGGGCATCGGGGCATCTGCTCCGAAAGCGAATGGGGCCCCATTGCCAGAGATTTGAAACTGGCCGAAGAGCTCGGCTGCGCCTACCATGTCTGCCATATCTCCACCAAGGAGAGCGTGGAGTTGATAAGGCAAGCCAAGGCAAGGGGCGTGGATGTCACCTGCGAGACGGCGCCCCATTATCTATTGATGAACGATTCGATGTTGCAGGAAGACGGGCGCTTTAAGATGAACCCGCCCTTGCGGAGCGAAGAAGATCAAAAAGCGCTGATCCAAGGCATTATCGACGGAACCATCGATATGATCGCCACCGACCACGCGCCCCATTCCGCCGAAGAGAAGAGCCGCGGGCTGGAAAAAAGCGCGATGGGTGTGGTGGGGATCGAGACCGCCTTTGCCACCCTTTACACAGGGCTGGTGAAAAAGGGAATCATCTCTTTGGAACGGTTGATTGATTTAATGAGCGTAAATCCCCGCAAGCGGTTCAACATTGCCGAGAGCGGCTATTGCGTCTGGGATCTGGATGCGGAATATAAAATTGATCCCGAAACCTTTGTATCCAAAGGCAGAGCGACCCCCTTTAAAGATTGGGCGGTTTGCGGAAAATGCCTGCTGACTGTGTATAAAAATAAAGTTGCATATATTGAAGAGTAAGGAGAAACGGAAAATGGCTAAAAGAAAAGATTTGAAAAAGATTTTGATTATTGGTTCCGGCCCGATCGTCATCGGTCAGGCGGCGGAATTTGACTATGCGGGCACCCAGGCCTGTTTGGCGTTGAAGGAAGAAGGCTATGAAGTGGTTCTCTGCAACTCCAATCCCGCCACCATTATGACCGATACCACCATCGCCGATAAGGTCTATATGGAGCCGTTGACCTTGGAATATGTGGCAAAGATTCTGCGCTATGAGCGGCCCGATGCCATTGTCCCCGGTATCGGCGGTCAGACCGGCTTGAATTTGGCAATGCAGCTGGAAAAGAAGGGCATTCTCAAAGAATGTGAAGTAGAATTGTTGGGTACTTCCAGCGAAAGCATCAAGCGTGCCGAAGACCGCGAACTCTTTAAAGAGCTTTGCATCGAGATCGGTGAGCCCACTATCCCTTCCGAGATCACATACAGCGTGGAAGAAGCCAAGGAAGCCGCCAAGCGGATCGGCTATCCCGTCGTTCTGCGCCCCGCCTTCACTCTGGGCGGTACCGGCGGCGGTTTTGCCTATAACGAAGAAGAATTGGTAGAGCTGGGTCTCAATGCCTTCAAACTTTCTCCTGTTCATCAGGTTTTGATCGAAAAATCGGTCAAGGGTTATAAAGAAATCGAATTTGAAGTGATGCGGGATTCCAATGATACCGCCATCACCATCTGCGGGATGGAAAATATCGACCCCGTCGGCGTTCATACCGGCGACTCTTTGGTGGTCGCCCCCATTATGACCTTGAACGACCACGATCTTAAAATGCTCAACGATAGCGCCATCAAGATCATCCGCGCTTTGAAGATCGAAGGCGGCTGCAATGTGCAGTTTGCTTTAAACCCCGAAACCAGCGAATATTATCTCATCGAAGTCAACCCCCGCGTTTCCCGCTCTTCTGCTTTGGCTTCCAAAGCGTCGGGCTATCCCATCGCCCGCGTCACCGCTAAGATTGCGGTGGGTATGGCATTGGAAGAGATCGAGATCGCCAATACCAACGCCGCCTTTGAGCCGCGGCTGGATTATGTGGTGGCCAAGCTGCCCCGTTTCCCCTTCGATAAATTCCCCACCGCGCCCAACACTCTGGGTACCCAGATGAAGGCGACCGGCGAAGTTATGGGCATCGGCTCCAATCTGGAAGAATGTTTGCTCAAATCTGTCCGCTCGTTGGAGATCGGCGCATGCCATTTCCACCTGCCCAAATTCGACAATATGAGCGAAGCGGAACTGCGGAACTATATTTTGGAATTTAAGGACGATAATATCTTCGCTGTCACCGAGCTGCTGCGCCGCGGTGTCTCGGTAGCCGAACTGCACAAACTGACCAAGATCACCGCCTATTTCCTGGAAGCCTTCGAGCGCATTGTCGCCATGGAAAAGAAACTCGCATCCGCCAAGGGTGATATCACCGTTCTTGCCGAAGCCAAGAAGATGGGCTTTGGCGATAAGTTCATCGCCCGCCTTTGGGAGATGAAGGAGATCGAAGTTTATAACCTGCGCAGAGAAAAAGGCATCGTCCCTGTCTATAAGATGGTGGATACCTGCCATACCAATGCCTATATCCCTTATTTCTACTCTTCCTATGAAGGGGAGAATAAGTCCATTCTCACCGACCGTAAAAAGATCATCGTTTTGGGCGCAGGCCCCATCCGCATCGGTCAGGGCGTGGAATTCGATTATTCCACCGTCCATGCGGTAACCACCATTAAAAACTCCGGCTATGAAGCCATTATTATCAATAATAACCCCGAAACCGTCTCCACCGACTATACCTGCTCCGATAAACTGTATTTCGAGCCGCTGACTCCCGAAGATGTGATGAACATCATCGAGTTTGAACAGCCCATCGGTGTCATCGCCTCCTTGGGCGGTCAGACCGCCATCAATCTGGCAGAGCCTTTGATGGAGCGTGGGGTCAAGATTATCGGTACCGATTGCGCCGCCATCGAGCGCGCGGAAGATCGCGGCAGCTTTGAGCGGATCCTGCGGGAGCTGGAAATTCCCCAGCCTAAGGGTCGCGCGGTCACCAAGATTGAAGACGGTGTCGCCGCCGCTGCCGAGATCGGCTATCCTGTTCTGGTTCGTCCTTCCTTTGTTTTGGGCGGCCGTGCCATGCAGATCGTTGCCGATGAAGCGCAGCTGAGAAATTATCTCAAAACCGCCGTTGAGATCGACGAAGATAAGCCGGTCTTGGTGGATAAATATATCTTCGGTAAAGAAGTTGAAATCGATGCCATCTGCGATGGTCGGGATGTCTTTGTCCCCGGCATTATGGAGTTGGTCGAGCGTACCGGTATCCACTCCGGCGACTCTATCAGCGTCTATCCCACCTTCTCGATCTCCGATCGTGTCAAGGGCATCATTCTGCAATATGCCAAAAAATTAGGCTTGGGCATTGGCATCATCGGTCTGTATAACATTCAGTTCATCGTGGATAAGGACGATAATGTCTTTATCATCGAAGTCAACCCCCGCTCTTCCCGCACCGTTCCCTTCCTTTCCAAGGCGACCGGTTATAGCCTGGCGGATATTGCCACCGAAGTTATTCTGGGCAAATCCTTGAAGGAGCAGGGTATCTTTGAGATCTATCCCGAAGAGAAGAAACGCCATTATGTGAAGGTCCCCGTCTTCTCTTTCAGCAAAATTCGCGGTCTGGACGCTTATCTTTCCCCCGAAATGAAATCCACCGGTGAAGCGATTGGCTACGACGATAAGTTCAACCGCGCCCTTTATAAAGGCTTGCAGGCTTCGGGTATGAAACTGCAAAACTACGGCACCGTTTTTGCCACCATTGCCGACGATGATAAGGAAGAAGCCCTGCCGTTGATCCGTCGGTTCTATAATCTGGGCTTTAATATCCAGGCGACCGTCGGCACCGCTGAATTTTTGAAGAAGAACGGCATCCGCACCCACGCGCTGGGTAAGATCGGCGAAGGCAGTGAAGAGATCCCCGAAGCATTGCGTCAGGGGCATATCGCCTATGTCATCAACACCAAGGATATCAATTCCGCAGGGGTGGAAAGTGACGGTCGTCAGATCCGCCGCTGCGCTACCGAAAATAATGTCACCCTCTTCACTTCTCTCGATACCGTTCGGGTATTGCTGGATGTTTTGGAAGAGACCACCCTTTGCATTTCTACCATCGATGCTTGAGGTTTAAAGAATGAAACAAGGAATTTATGAAATTAAGAGCAATGTAAAAATTGCCAAAGACGTTTATAAAATGGTGTTGGCGGGAGATACATCCGCCATCACCGCCCCCGGTCAGTTTGTCAATATCCTGCTGGAAGGCAGATATCTGCGCCGCCCCATCTCCATCTGCGATTGGGATGGGAAGACCATCACCTTGATCTATAAGGTGGTGGGCAGCGGCACCGAGCAGATGGCCGCAATGGAAGTGGGCGAAAAATTGGACCTTCTGGTCGGCTTGGGCAATGGCTATCATACCGCCAAAAGCGGCGAACAACCGCTGTTGATCGGCGGCGGGGTCGGTGTCCCGCCCCTTTACGGTCTTTGCAAAAAGCTGATTGCCGAAGGCAAAAAGCCCCAAGTGGTGTTGGGTTTCAATAAAGCCGAAGAGATCTTCTTGAAAGAAGAATTTGAAGCGTTGGGCGCGATCGTTGCGATCGCCACCGCCGACGGCTCGGTGGGGGTGAAGGGCTTTGTTACCGATGCGATGAAAGAAATGAGCTATGATTATTTCTTCACCTGCGGCCCCGAGCCGATGTTCCGCGCCATCGAAAAAACGGTAGACGTTTCGGGTCAGTATAGCTTTGAAGAGCGGATGGGCTGCGGCTTTGGCGCTTGCATGGGTTGCTCCTGCAAGACCAAATACGGCAATAAGCGCATCTGCAAGGATGGTCCTGTGCTGGAAAGGGAGGAGATCATATGGTAAATCTGAAAGTCAACCTTTGCGGCGTTGAAATGAAAAATCCCATCGTCCCCGCCAGCGGGACCTTTGGGTTTGGCTATGAATTTGCCGAGCTTTACGATATCAATATTTTAGGTTCCCTTTCCTTTAAGGGAACCACCTTGGATGCCCGCTTCGGCAACCCCACTCCCCGCATCGCCGAGTGCTATGAAGGGATGCTTAATTCGGTGGGTTTGCAAAATCCCGGTGTGGATAAGGTGGTGGCAGAAGAACTGCCCAAATTAAAGGCCTGCTTTGATGGGCCGATTATGGCGAATGTCAGCGGCTTTTCGCTGGAAGAATACCGCGAGACTGTCCGTAAATTGGATGGGGAAGAGCAGATCGCTTGGTTTGAGATCAATATCTCCTGCCCCAATGTCCATGGCGGCGGAATGAGCTTCGGCACCGATCCGCAGGCGGCGGCGTCGGTGGTGAAGGAAGTGCGTAAAGTCACCAAAAAACCGATCATTATTAAGTTGACTCCCAATGTCACCAACATTGTGGAGATCGCCAAAGCCTGCGAGCAAGCGGGGGCAGACGGGATCAGCCTGATCAATACCCTGCTGGGGATGCGGATCGATCTGAAAACCAAAAAGCCTATCCTTGCCAATAAGATGGGCGGCTTTTCGGGCCCCGCCATCTTCCCTGTCGCCTGCCGCATGATCTATCAGGTCTATGAAGCGGTCAACATCCCCATCGTCGGAATGGGCGGTGTATCTTCCGCCGAAGATGTCATTGAATTGATGCTGGCAGGCGCCACCGCTGTGCAAGTAGGTGCGGCGAACCTAAGGGATCCATATGCCTGCAAAAAGATTATTGAAGATCTGCCGCGGGTAATGGAAAAATACGGAATTGAAAATCTGCAAGATATTATAGGAGGAGCACACTAATGGGCAAAGACGTCATTATCGCCTGCGATTTTGCGGGCAAGGAAGCGACCTTAAATTTTCTGGACCTTTTTAAGAACGAAGAGCGCAAGCCCTTTTTGAAGATCGGTATGGAGCTGTTCTATGCCGCAGGCCCCGAGATCGTTCGGGAACTGAAAAACCGCGGTCATAAGATCTTTTTGGATCTGAAACTGCATGATATTCCCAATACCGTTAAAAAGTCGATGGCAGTCCTTTCTCAGCTGGATGTGGATATGACCAACCTGCACGCCGCAGGAACCATCTCAATGATGGAAGCGGCGCTGGAAGGCTTAACCCGCCCCGATGGTACCCGCCCCTTGCTGATCGCCGTCACCCAGTTGACCTCCACCGATCAGGAGCGGATGGAAAATGACCTGCTCATCAAAGAGCCGATCGATAAAGTGGTAATGCACTATGCTTCCAATGCCGCCAAAGCGGGGTTGGACGGTGTTGTCTGCTCCCCCTTGGAAGCGGGCAAGGTCCATGCCACCTGCGGCGAGAAGTTCTTGACTGTTACCCCCGGTGTCCGCTTTGCGGATGGGGAGATCGGCGACCAAAAGAGAGTTATGACCCCCGCCGAAGCCAAAAAAATCGGCTCCGATTATATCGTTGTGGGCCGTCCCATTACCGCAGCCGAAGATCCTGTTGCAGCATATCGCCGTTGTATTGAAGAATTTGTAGATTAAGGAGAAGAGTGATGGAAGGATATAAAAGAGAATTTATTACATTTTTGATGGGCGCCGGCGTATTGAAGTTCGGCGATTTCACCGCCAAGAGCGGCAGAAAGATTCCTTATTTCGTCAATGCGGGCGAGATCAAGACCGGCGAGCAGATCGCCAAATTGGGCGAATTTTATGCCAAGGCCTATTTTGAAAAGGTAGGCAATAAGCGTACCGTTCTTTACGGACCCGCTTATAAGGGCATCTCCATCGCAGTATCTTCCGCCGTTGCTTTGGCAAAGGAAGGTTTGGATGTTCCCTTCTTCTTCAACCGCAAGGAAGCCAAGGACCATGGTGAAGGCGGCATCTTTGTCGGCTATGTTCCCAAGGATGGGGAAGAGATCGTTATTGTGGAAGATGTCATCACCGCAGGAACCGCCATCCGCGAGAGTATGGCAAACCTTTCTTCCCTGCAAGGCAGTAAGGTGGTCGCCACCTTCGTTATGGTCGATCGCAAGGAAAAGGGCCAAGGTGAAAAGGGCGCGATGCAGGAGATTGAAGACGAATTTGGCTTCCCCGTCTATTCCGTTGTGGATGTCTATGACATTATCGAATATTTGGAAGAGGATGCAGCCAACGCAGAGAATGTGGAGCGCATTAAGAACTATCTGGCTGTAAACGGTGCAAAAGCATGAGAAGTCTGATCGATATTTTAGAGCTTTCGACGGCGGAGATCGATGAGCTGATCGCCACCGCCGAAGATATTATCGCCCATCCCGAAAAGTATCGGGATAGTTGCAGATATAAGAAATTGGCAACCTTATTTTTTGAGCCTTCCACCCGCACCCGATTGAGCTTTGAAGCGGCAATGTATGAGCTGGGCGGTCAGGTTCTTTCGATGGCAAGCGCAGGCAGTTCTTCCGCCGCCAAGGGCGAAAGTGTTGCCGATACCGCCAAGACCATCAGTTGCTATGCCGATATCATCGCCATGCGCCATCCCAAGGAAGGCGCGCCGATGGTGGCGGCAATGAACGCTTCCATCCCTGTCATCAATGCGGGCGATGGCGGTCATAACCATCCCACCCAGACTTTGGCAGACCTTTTGACCATCTGGCGGGAAAAGGGCAAATTTACCGGCCTGACCATCGGTCTTTGCGGCGACTTGAAGTTTGGCAGAACTGTCCATTCGTTGATTGCGGCAATGGCAAGATATACCGGCAATAAGTTTGTTTTGATCTCTCCCGAAGAGTTGAAACTGCCCAGCTATGTCAAAAAGGATATTTTGCAGAAAAACGGCATCGAATATGTCCAGACCACCGATCTGGAAGGCGCTTTGCCCGATCTGGACGTTCTTTATATGACTCGTGTGCAGAGAGAACGCTTCTTCAATGAAGAAGATTACCTGCGCTTGAAGGATAGCTATATCTTAACCCCCGAAAAGTTGGAAAAGGCGGGCGAAGGGTTGAAGATTTTGCATCCCCTGCCCCGTGTAAACGAGATCAGCGTCGGTGTGGATGCCGATCCTCGCGCTTGCTATTTCAAGCAGGTCTTAAACGGTAAATATATGCGCATGGCATTGATTTTAAAATTGTTGGAGGTAGAGGTATGAAAATAGATTCCATCATCAACGGTATTGTTATCGACCATATCTCCGCAGGCAATGCAATGAAACTTTATCGCCTGTTGAAGCTGGATGCCTTGGATTGCTCGGTCGCGATCATCCAAAATGTAAACAGCAGAAAGATGGGCAAAAAGGACATCATCAAGATCGATGCGGATGTGGACCTGAAAATGGATATCATCGGCTATGTGGACCCCAACATTACGGTGGATATTATCCGCGACGGTGTCTTGGCGGAAAAGCGCTCCATTGACCTGCCGGAAAAATTGCAGGATGTCATCTTCTGCAAAAATCCCCGCTGCATCACCACCACCGAGCAGGAGCTTCCCCATATCTTTAAGCTGACCGATCGGGAAAATCGTGTTTACAGATGCATCTACTGTGAGACAAAAAAATAATATTAAAAGCACCGAAAGTTTTTTCGGTGCTTTTTTGCAACATTTTCCAACGCTCATTCGTATTCAGGGTAGAACATCAAAAAAGGAGAGAACGAAAATGAAACGTTATTTTGCAGTTTTGATGATTTTTTGCCTGCTGCTTTTAATGATGGCAGGCTGTAAAAAAGCCAATACCGAATCGAGTGCTGCGGCTTTTCCGGAAGACCAATCCAATCCTTCTTCGGAGCAGCAAGGCGAGCAATCCTTAGCTGCGGTGCAGGATCTGACCGCCGAAGTGGCCTATGACGATGGCTTTCCGGTAAAGCCCCCCGATGAAGCCTTTATCAAGGGTCAAATGGATTTTTCGATGGATTTATTCCAACGAATTGCCCAAAAAGAGCGGTGTAAAAATACACTAATTGCGCCCATCTCCGTCTCGATGGCGTTGGCAATGGCGGCTAATGGTGCCGAAGATGAAACCCTGCATGAAATGGAGCAGGTTTTGGGCGGTCATTCGGTGGAAGACTTAAATGCCTATAATTTGAATTGGCGGGTCAATCTTTCCAGAGAGCAAAAAACCAAATTGAAGATCGCCAATTCCATCTGGATCCGCGATATGTATGGCTTTGAAGCTAAGAATGATTTTTTGGCGGCCAATGCCAAATATTATAATGCGCAGGTTTTTAAATCTCCTTTTGATAAGACCGGCACAGCCGCCATCAATAATTGGGTCAATAATAAGACCGACGGAATGATCCCGCAGTTGATGGAGCAGATCAATCCCGAAACGATGATGCTTTTGATCAATGCATTGGCGTTGGATGCTCCTTGGGCAGAACCCTACACCGAATATCAGATAAGGGACGGAATTTTCCATTCTGCCGACGGTAAGGAGCAAAAGGCAAAAATGATGAGTTCCACCGAATATTCCTATCTGGAAGGGGATGGGGCCATCGGCTTTACCCGCAAATATGAAGGCGGGCAGTTGGCTTTCGGTGCGCTGTTGCCCACCGAACAATCGCTGGAAGAGTTTGTGGATTCCTTGGACGGCGAAACGTTGCTGAATATTCTGAAAAATAAGCAAGCAACGCAGGTGCGTGCCCAACTGCCGCAGTTTTCTTCCAAGTTTGATATTACAATGAACGAAATTTTGGAAGCGATGGGAATGCCGAGCGCGTTTAGGGGCGGGTTTAGCAAAATGAGTAACGATGATCTTTTCATCGGCCAGGTTTTGCATAAGGCGACCATCGAAGTCAATGAAAACGGCACCCGCGCAGCCGCCGTCACCGCAATTTCGATGGATAAATCTGCCGCTCCAATGGAAGATCCCAAGATCGTCACCTTGGATCGTCCCTTCCTTTATTTTATCTATGATTGCGAAACCAATCTGCCGATCTTTATCGGTACTTTAACTTCGCTGTAAGTAAAAGCCCGAAGTCATATTGACTTCGGGCAATTTTTTTTATATAATCATAGTACTACTTTTTTAGGAGAACAAATTATGGCAATTTCGGAATTTCCCCGCCTTTTGGTGCATCTGCGTAAGGAAGCGGGGCTTTCGCAAAAGAAGGTCGCCGATGCGTTGGGTGTTTCTCAGGCATTGCTTTCCCATTATGAAAAGGGGATCCGCGAATGTGGGCTTTCTTTTTTGGTCAAGGTGGCGGATTTTTATAATGTTTCGCTGGACTATCTCTTGGGCCGCTCGTTGGAGCGCAACGGTTCTGCCATTTTATTGGAAGAAGTACCCGATGAAGATGCCGCAGGGCAGGGCAATCGGGGCAAGGGCAGTTTGTTGCCGGTTTTGAATAAGAAACTCATCTGCAATTCCGTCACCGTGGTGGAAGATTTGCTGGGCGAGCTGGGGGATAAACAACTCATTCAGGATATCTCAATGTACCTGCAAATTGCGGTCTATAAAATGTTCCGCACCCTTTATGATGCCGATGGGGAAAACCCCCAAACCTTCTTCGCCGCCGATGCCGATTTGATGCCGATGATGGCGGAAGGTGCAATGAACCGCTTGGAAGTATCCATCCGCCGCCGCTTGAAGAAGATGAAGAATTTGCCCAAGACCGACGAAACAGCATTAAAAGAAAAATATCCGCTGTTTGCCAATTCGCTCTTAAATCTACTGCAAAACGCAGAGAACAAAATAAGCAAATAAAAAAATGACCGCTCTTGCGGTCATTTTTTTATTGCATTTTAAACATTTTCATTGCATTTTCGTCGGTAATGCGTTCGATTTCTTCGGGGGTGGTGTTGCGCAGTTCTGCCATCACCTTGATGATTTCTGGTAGATATAATGCGCTGTTGCGCTTGCCACGATAAGGGGTGGGGGCAAGGTAGGGGCTATCGGTTTCCAGCATCAGTCGGTCGGCAGGTACCGCAGCGATCACTTCCTTGGCAACCCTTGCATTTTTAAAGGTGCAGACCCCGCCCATCGAGATGGACCAACCCATCTTGACAAGTTCTTGCATCGACTCCACCGAGCCGCTGTAACAATGGAAAATCCCCTTCACATTGGGATGCTCCCGCAAAATTGCCAAAGTATCCTGCATGGCGTCGCGGCAATGAACAACAGCGGGCAGGTGGTATTTTTCTGCCAACTCTAATTGCTTATGAAACCATTTTTGCTGGATCTCCTTGGGAACATCATCGTAATAATAGTCCAACCCGATCTCGCCGACGGCGACCACCTTGGGTTTTTGGAGCATTTCTTCCAAAGCATCGGCGCCTTGCTCTTCCAATTCCATCGTGTCGTGGGGATAGATCCCAATGGAGCAATAGATAAAATCGTAAGTATGTGCCAATTCCAGCGCGTCGCGGCAGGCTTTGTGGCTGCAACCGGAATTGATGAGGCGGGCAATGCCCGCCTCTTTCATTTGTTTAAATAGTTCGGTGCGGTCGGCATCGTATTGCCGATCGTCCATATGGGCGTGAACGTCGATCATCGGATCTGCGCTCCTGCGGGCAGGTCGCTATCCAGGAAAATCACTTTGACACCATTCGGTGCATCCGCCGCCAGCAGCATACCTTCGCTCAAAGTGCCGCGCAGCTTGGCGGGGGCCAAGTTGTCCACCAAAATGACCTTTTTGCCGATCAATTCTTCGGGCTTATAATATTGGGCGATGCCGGAAAGCACCTGCTTGGTGCCCTGACCGTTATCCACCGTCATCAAAAGCAGTTTATCGCTCTTGGGGAGCGGCTCACAGGTTTTAATCTCTGCCACTCTTAATGCCACCTTGGCAAAATCTTCAATGCCGATGACAGCAACCCCTTCGGGCTTCTTTTCTTCCTTCTTGGCTGCTTTTTCTGCCGCTTTGGCAGCCGCCGCCTTTTTGGCATTGAGTTCTTCGGTCATCTTGGGAATATCGATGCGGGCGAAAAGAATTTCGGGCTTGCCCACATTGCCGCCTGCGACCAATTTACCAAAGGTCTTGGCATCTTCCAAGGTTTGATCGCCCACATTGATTTGAGCGAAAATCTTTTCAGCCGTTTCGGGCATAAAGGGTTTCAAAAGGGTGGCGCCGATGCGGATGCATTCCAAAAGGTTATAAAGAACCGTTGCCAACCGCTCGTGGTCGCCTTCGGGTTTGCCCAAGATCCAAGGCTCGGTTTCGTCGACGTATTTATTGGCGCGGCGGAGCAGGGTGAAGATATCGTCGATGGCGTCGGCAATATGCAACCCTTCCATATGCTTTTCCACCAGCGCGGGAGTGGCCAATGCCACCGCCTTTAAGTCGCGGTCGATATCGTTTTCGGCGTTGGGGGTGCGGATCTCACCGCCAAAATATTTATTGGTCATGGAAACGGTGCGGTTGACCAGATTGCCCAGAATGTTGGCAAGGTCGGCATTGATCCGCTCCATCATCAGTTCATAGGAAATGATACCGTCGTTGGCGTAGGGGATTTCGTGCAGAACGAAATAACGCACCGCATCTACCCCGAAGAGATCCACCAATTCATCGGCATAAAGAACATTGCCTTTGGATTTGCTCATCTTCCCATCACTCATAATCAGCCAAGGATGACCAAATACCTGCTTGGGCAAAGGCTCGCCCAGCGCCATCAGGATGCAGGGCCAATAGATGGTATGGAACCGAACGATATCCTTGCCGATCAGATGGAGATCGGCGGGCCAATAATGCTTATAACCTTCGGTATGGTTGCCTTCGGGATCATAACCTGCAAAGGTGATATAGTTGGAAAGCGCATCGATCCAGACATAGACCACATGGCCGGGATCAAAATCCACAGGGATACCCCAGTTAAAAGAAGTTCTGGAAACGCAGAGATCCTGCAAGCCGGGCTTGATGAAATTATTCACCATTTCGTTCTTGCGGGCAGGCGGCCAGATAAATTCGGGATGGTTTTCAATATGCTCTTCCAATTTTTTGGCATATTTGGAAAGTTTGAAGAAATAGGCTTCTTCCTTGGCGGGATGACATTCTCTGCCGCAATCGGGGCATTTGCCGTCCACCAGCTGGGACTCGGTGAAGAAGGATTCGCAGGGGGTGCAATACATTCCTTCGTATTCGCTCTTATATATATCGCCC
This sequence comes from uncultured Clostridia bacterium, assembly GCA_937881855.1. GTDB lineage: Bacteria > Bacillota > Clostridia > Oscillospirales > QAKW01 > QAKW01. Next base: position 15,386 of record CALGEL010000103.1, read on the forward strand.
TGATCGTAAAGCTTTTTGAAGATCTGCTGGATCTTTTTTTCGTGCATGGGATCGGTGGTGCGGATAAAGCGATCATAGGTGGTATTCATCAAATCCCAAATGCGCTTGATCTCGCCTGCGACATTATCCACATAAGCCTGCGGGGTGATACCCGCATCTTCCGCTTTCAACTGAATTTTTTCGCCATGCTCATCGGTGCCGGTCTGGAAGCAGACATCATAGCCCTGCATTCTCTTGAAGCGAGCAATACTGTCGGCCAAAACGATTTCATAGGTATTGCCGATATGGGGCTTGGCCGAAGTATAGGCAATGGCGGTAGTTAAATAATATTTTTCACTCATAGGTATTTCCCCCTATTTTTAGTATCTCTAACCATTCTATCATAACCAAAAATCTTTTTCAATATAAAATTATATAGAAAATGGTTGAAAAATTCGGGCAAATAGTGTAGAATAAATTGTGGAAAAAGAATACATATGAAGGAAGGATATAAAATTATGGAAATTTTAGTCGAAATGTCTGCTCGTCACGTTCATCTGACCGAAGAAGCGGTGGAAATCCTCTTCGGCAAAGGCGCAAAGTTGACCGAGGTGCGTGAGCTTTCTCAGCCCGGTCAGTTCCTTTCGGAAGAGCGTGTTGATTTGGTCGGCCCCAAAAAGACCCTGACCCGCGTCAGCGTTCTGGGCCCCACCCGCCCCGAAAATCAGGTTGAAATCTCTTTGACCGACGCGCGTACTCTGGGTGTGGATGCTCCCATCCGTATGAGCGGCGATGTTAAGGGAAGCGGTGCCATTACCATCAAAGGCCCCTGCGGTGAGATCACCATCGAGGAAGGCGTTGTCGCCGCCAAGCGTCATATTCATATGACTCCCGAGACCGCTGAAAAAGAAGGCTTTACCGACGGTCAGATCGTCTCTGTCAAGGTCAAGGGCGATCGTGAGATCACCTTTGGTGAGACCGTTTTGCGTGTTTCTCCCAAATTCGCCGATGCGATGCATATCGATACCGACGAAGCAAACGCTGTGGCTCTGCCCCGCAATGCCAAGGGCGAAATCATTAAGTAAGCAAAAATTAAGAAAAATCCCCGCAAACGCGGGGATTTTTTGTTGCAATTTAATTTGAATAGTGTTATAATGACTTTTAACGATTTATTATCGAAATTTTTATATGTGTGGTGAAAAAAGAATGCAAGTTAAAATCAACGGTCAGATGATCGAAATGGAAAGCGGCAAATCGGTATTCGATGCGGCTTTCGCTCTGGATCCTGCGGTTGCCCGCGAAGCGCTTTGCGCCTTGGTCAACGGAGAGGTGAAAGAACTTACTTATGTTCCTTCGGAAGGGGATGAAATAACTACCCTGACTTTCGAAGATGAACAGGCGAGAAAGGTCTTCTGGCACACCACATCCCATGTGCTTGCCCAAGCGGTAAAACGCTTGTTCCCTGCGGCAAAATTTGCCATCGGTCCCGCCATCGACAGCGGCTTCTATTATGATTTTGAAGTAGAAAAGCCCTTCACTGCGGAAGATCTGCAAAAGATCACCGCCGAGATGAAAAAGATCGTCAAGGAGCGGCTGCGTTTGGAGCGGTTTGAGCTGCCGGTCGATGAAGCCAAAGAATTGATGAAGGACGAACCCTATAAGGTAGAGCTGATCGAAGAGCATGCCGGTAAGGGCGAAAATATCTCCTTCTATCGTCAAGGGGAGTTTACCGACCTTTGCGCCGGCCCCCATCTGTTTGACGTTTCCAAAATCAAGGCAATCGCCTTATTGAGTTCCACCGGCGCTTATTGGCGCGGCGATTCCAACCGCACCATGTTGCAACGCATCTATGGTGTTTCCTATCCCAAGGCGGCGCAGTTGGAAGAGCATCTGACCCGTTTGGAAGAAGCTCGTAAGCGTGATCATAATAAGATCGGTCGTGAATTGGAATATTTCACCACCGTCGATGTCATCGGTCAGGGTTTGCCCATCCTGCTTCCCAAGGGCGCGAAGGTCATTCAGCAGCTGCAACGCTGGGTGGAAGATGAAGAAGAAAAGCGCGGCTATGTCATGACCATGACTCCGCTGATGGCAAAGAGAGAACTTTATAAAATTTCGGGCCATTGGGATCATTATAGAGACGGTATGTTCATTATGGGCGATCCCGACGATGAAGAAAAAGAGTGCTTTGCTCTGCGCCCCATGACCTGCCCCTTCCAATATCAAGCCTATCTCAATCGGATGCGGTCCTATCGCGATCTGCCGATGCGTATGGGCGAAACATCCACCCTGTTCCGCAATGAGGATAGCGGCGAGATGCACGGTTTGATCCGTGTCCGTCAGTTCACCATTTCCGAAGGTCACCTTGTTCTCCGCCCCGATCAGTTGGAAGAAGAATTCAAGGGCTGTTTGGATCTGGCAAATTATATGCTGGAAACCCTTGGTTTAAAGGAAGATTGTACCTATCGGTTCTCCCAATGGGATCCTGCCAACCCCGGCAATAAATATGAAGGTACTGCAGAGCAATGGGAAGAAGCCCAGAGCACGATGGAAAAAATTCTCAATAATCTGGGAGTTCAGTACACCGTCGGTATTGATGAAGCCGCTTTCTATGGCCCTAAATTAGATATTCAGATCAAGAATGTATTCGGTAAGGAAGATACCTTGATCACCATCCAGATCGATATGCTGCTGGCGCAGAAGTTCGGTATGGAATATGTGGATAAGGACGGTCAGAAGAAGATTCCGTATATCATCCACCGTACTTCCATTGGTTGTTATCAGCGTACCTTGGCTCTGTTGCTGGAAAAATACGCCGGCGCACTGCCCACCTGGATGGCACCCACCCAAGTGCGTGTCCTGCCCATCAGCGAACGCACCATGGAGAAATCCACCGAAATTTATCAGCAACTTCGCGCCGCAGGCCTGCGGGCAGAGTTGGATGAGCGCAACGAAAAGATCGGCTATAAGATCCGTGAAGCGCAGATGCAAAAGATTCCCTATATGGTCATCATCGGCGAAAAAGAAGCCGAGGCAGGGACTGTTTCGGTTCGTTCCCGTCATGATGGCGATTTGGGCTCAATGCCTGTGGAAGATTTCTTGAAATTGATTAAAGAAGTCATCGACACCAAGGCTAAAAAATAATAAAAAAATCCCTTCACGGTTGTGAAGGGATTTTTTTATTCCACCGTTACGCTCTTGGCAAGGTTGCGAGGCTGGTCAATATCGGTCCCCCGCGCGATGGCTGCATAGTAGGCAAAAAGTTGGCAAAGAACAGCCGCCGCGATGGGTGCGGCAAACCCGTCGCATTGGGGCAGATCCAAGCGGTCGCAGTCGGGGAGAGATGCGTTTTTCGGGGCAATGCAGAGCACCCGCGCCCCGCGGGCGCGCACTTCTTTGATGTTGGCGACGGTTTTAGGCAGTAAGGTATCGTCGGTTATAATGGCAATCACCGGTGTATTTTGCTCGATGAGTGAGATGGTACCGTGTTTGAGTTCCCCTGCGGCATAGGCTTCGCTGTGGATATAGGAAATCTCTTTAAGTTTTAAGGACCCTTCGCGGCTGACCGCATAATCCCGCCCCCGCCCGATGAAGAATAAATGCTCGGCAAATGCGTATTGCTCGGCGAGTTTTTTGCAAGCGTTTTCCTGCTCTAATGCACGCTCGATCGCTTGGGGGAGTTGCTCTAATTCAGTAGGAAAGCGGTGGGAAAGTCTCATCGCCAGCAGATTGAGCAAAACCACTTGGCAAGTATAGGCTTTGGTGGTGGCGACGCTGATCTCCGGCCCTGCCATTGTATAAAGGACCGCATCGGCTTCGCGGGCAATGGAACTGCCGCAAACATTGACAATCCCCAGCGTGCGCACCCCTTTTTTCTTTGCCAACCGCAAGGCTGCCAAGGTGTCTGCCGTCTCGCCCGATTGGGAGATCAACACCACCAGATCATCTTTTTTGAGCAGCGGATCGCTGTATCGAAATTCGCTGGCGATGGCAACTTCGGTGGGGATACGCGCGTATTTTTCCAGCGCGTTTTTGCCCAACAATGCGGCGTGGTAAGCCGACCCGCACCCCACGAGAATGATCTTTCCGTCGACCTTAAAATCACTCCCCAATTCCCCCAAAATAACACCGTTTTTGCAATAGCGACGGATGGTTTTTTGCACCGCCGCAGGCTGCTCAAAAATTTCTTTTTTCATAAAATGTTCATAGCCGTCTTTGGTGGTTGAAATATTGTCTAAATCCGCAGTATAATGCGGTTTTTCAACAATTTGGTCCAAGCGATCATATACAGTCAATCCATCGGGAGAAATGGCGGCAATCTCCCCTTCCTCTAAAAGGCAATAGGTGGTCGTATAGTCTGAAAAAGCAGGGATGTCGGACGCGATAAAATATTCGCCTTGGCCGATACCGAGAAGGAGGGGACTGTCCTTGCGAATGGCATATAGAATTTGCGGTTGGTCCTCAAAAAGAATTCCAAGCGCATAAGAGCCTTCCAACAATGCACATGCGGCGCGGATGGCATCCCGCGGATCTCCTCGATAGCAGCGGTCGATCAGCATGGAGACCAATTCGGTGTCGGTATCGCTGATGGGGGAGAGTCCTTGATTTTTCAGCATGGTGCGTAGGGCTTGATCGTTTTCAATGATGCCGTTATGGACCAACGTAACTTTACCGCATCGGTGGGGATGGGCATTGCGATCCTCCGGTGCGCCGTGGGTCGCCCAGCGGGTATGACCGATGCCGAGCGTCGCTTTGTTTTCCTTGGGTAAAATCGTTTCTAATGCCGCCACCTTGCCCTCTTTTTTATAAATTTGGATTTTTTTCTCTTCCAGCAGGGCGATTCCTGCGGAATCGTACCCGCGATATTCCAATTTTTTTAATCCGTCAATCAAAACAGATGTTGCTTTACGCGGGCCGTTGTACCCGATAATTCCACACATACGAATGGGTCCTTTCTTTTTTGTTACGATTATTATGCACAGAATATGTTAAAACAATAAAACAAAATGAATATTGCGGGTCAAATTCACCAAAAAATTAAGCGTTTTTTTGGTGTTTTCACCAATCTGAATTAAATCAAGCAAAAATGTCTTAAAAAACTATATAAGTTTATTGACTTTTTTAAAATATTAAAATATAATAAACATATATATCATCGGTGCAGTATGCACTGTTGCAACCCATAGGGTTGCCGGTTTGAAAACTTCACCGATCGACATAACGACAGGAGGTTGTAAGAATGAAACACATGAAGAAATTATCTGCCGCTCTGCTGGTCGCGGTGATGCTGATCTCCATGCTTTCCTGCATGGTATTCGGCGCAACTGCGGCGCAACTCACTCTGGGCGGGCCGGTGTCTATTGAGAAGATGCCCTTGCGCGGGGAATCGGTCGGTACCGGTGTGGTTGTCGGCGGTCGCATGCTGACCGAACCGAACATTTTGGTTGTCAATAGCGACTGGCAAAAAATCAAAGGAATCCAGTCCATCAAATTGGGTGGTATTGTGTATAACGTTACCATGGGTGTCAATGGTTTTGCCGAAATTGCCGATGCGCTGAACGTTGCAGATGGCCATGAGACCATCTATGTTGCAGCCGGCCTTTATAAAGCCGAATTTAAGCAGTCTGTCGGTAATATCAAGCTTTATGGTCCCAAGGCAGGGGTCAACCCCAATGATGCTAAGGATCTTTCCAAGCCCAATGCCAAGCGTCCCGCAGCGGAAAGTCTTACAGCGTCCAAAGAGGGCGAAGCGGTTTTATCCGGCGGTATCAGCTATAGTCCGACCGGTTCGGACCTGGTCGTCGATGGCTTCTATCTGGATGGTGGCTTTGCCTTCACTGTCGATAACTCGGGCTATCGTTACGGTACTGTGGTGAAAAACTGTGTGGTCAACACCTCTGCGCCGGTTCTGTTCAACCATACGGTTGCGAACAACCCCAATATGGAGATCAGCAATCTGCGCGTTCTCAAGGGTAGAAACTTGGTTGATGTCAACGGTATGATGGATACGCGCATTTACAACAACTATTTGAACCTGACCGGAAATACCGTCGAAACCAGATTGGTCTGCGCCGGTAGTATGGGTGCTTATGCACTGATTGAGAACAACTATTATGAATATTGCGGCGGCAGCATCTTTAGATATGCCAACGAAAAGGAAACCGCGCTCTATACAGCCATTGTTCGCAACAACTATATTGCGGATATGGGCCCTGCTCCTATTGTTCATAATACCTTCTATGGTGCACATACTCTGCCGGGTACCAACCTGCAGATCACCAAGAATAAGGTGATGAAGATC
>CALGEL010000104.1 GCA_937881855.1 uncultured Clostridia bacterium
ATGGCGCCAAAAGATCGTTTTTTAAGGAAAAACTGCCTTATCAACGCTCGGCGTTAATCCAAGGGCTTTTTTTAATCACGCTCAGCCAACCAAAGGGTTGCTTTTTCTTTGGCAATTCGCTTGATATCCTCTTTGGGATAGGGAGATTCCGCGCCGCCGTTGACATAGATGAAATACTTTCCGTCTTGGGTGCAGTACAAGGTTTCTTCATACCCTGCGGGGTCGCCAAAATGACCTGTGGTGATCTTTTTAATCAGTTCCGAACGATCGGTATCGTATTCATATTTACAGATAGTTTTCTTCATTTCAATGTACTCCTTATTTTTTATTTCAGTTATATTATATCAAAAGCTTCCTTTGGCTTCAATGGGGTACCGATGATTTCTCCCTATTGCTAAGAACTAATTCAAAAAAGACCGCGACTATTGTTAAAATATTATCATTCTTTCGACAATTTTTTCCATATATTCCGGGCTTTTGACGCATTTAAGCAAATAAAAAAGGCAGTCCAAAGACTGCCTTTTTTATTTGGTGGAGACGGAGAGGATCGAACTCTTGACCTTACGGATGCGAACCGTACGCTCTCCCAGCTGAGCTACGCCCCCACGAACAGAGAAGATGCGAAGGATACGTCAACCACGCTTCTCCTCCTGCCTTTCGGCTGGCGGAGATGGTGGGATTCGAACCCACGTGCCCGGCTAAGGACAAAACGATTTCGAATCGTTCTCGTTACGACCACTTCGATACATCTCCATATTGCTCAAACATTATAGCACAGTGATTTTAATTTTTCAAGACTATTTGCGATATTTTTAACTATATATTATTATATGAAGAAAATACTTGCCATCAACATACTTTTGTTTATGCTCATAACCTTTCCCGCATCTGCCGCGATTGGAAGCAAGGGATTGATATTAGAATATGGAAAAGATCTTTTAATCATCGAAAAGGGTGAAAAAGAATATCTAAATGTACAAGATGGGCTGACAAAGATCTTCCTATTCAAAGGCGTATCCTATTATTCCGACAACACTATCGTCGCAACCGTTGGATTGCACAGCGGTATTCTTCGCGCAAATAATATCGGCACCGCCACAATTACTGCCATCAGCAAGGCGGGTGATGCAGGGCAAATCAAAATTAAAGTCATTTCTCCCCAAAAAAACTATTTCATTCCTTTTCTACTCATCTTATCTGTTTTAGCTATATTCCTATGGATATTTATTAAAAAATAAGAGGCATCCCGAAGGATGCCTCTTATTTTATTTAGAATTAATAACCGAGATAGCAAGCGACCATCTTGGCAACTTCAGCACGGGTAATATTGTTCTTGGGATACAAATACAACTTATTATTATACAAAGAACCATTGACCATCTGATATTTGCCAACTGCCATATGCATATACGGTGCTGCCCAAGAAGAAACAGTCGCCTCGTCTTCAAATTTATAGGTATTATAGATCAAGTCAACACTATTCTTATGAGCAGTATAGTATTTTGCGGCATCTTCAACAATGCCATCCTTTGCCATGCAGATGCAGACAAGGATCTTAATTACTTGCTCTCTGGTGGCATTATTGGAGCCTCTGAAATAAGTCTTGCCGGTTGCGGTATCCAGATCGCCATTGATCATACCTGCACCAACAGCGGCTTTTACATAAGGCTTTGCCCATTCATCCACAGAATCAGCAAACTTCAACTCAACGCCGGAATACTTGGAAACATCCAAGCCCATAACACGAGTCGCAACTGTTGCAATCTCATTGCGGGTAATGTTTGCATCGCCGTTCAGTTTCTTATTCTGATCGCCTTCAAAGATGCCGAATTTATTGTTGTTCATATAATCGACATAAGGTTTCACCCAAGTTGCAATCTTGTTTGCATCGCTATAGGTTACCGAAGCACGATCGGAAATAATGTTGATCACACCGCTTTCACCCTTCAATTGCGCTGTTTTGGAAACAGGCATTAAACCGGGAATTTCAGAAACGTCAAGTTTATAGTTGACATCGGGAATGGTGAAATAGATTGCAGTACACTTTTGATTCAGTTGAATCTTGGATGTATCGATTTCAATCTTTCTATAAGGATCTGCATAGAACTTCACTTTCACACCGTTCTCAACCTTATCAAAGACGCTCTTCAATGCAACAGTCTTGGTGCTCGCAGGCAAATAGAGATTGAAATCTGTCTTGTTGATCTGATTAGCTTTATATTCCGTCTTACCAATAGTACCTACAAATTCAACCCCGGTCTTATATTTAACGGAAGAATGAATTGTAAGGCGAGTTACAGTACTGTTTGCACCGTTTGCAGATGTAACCTTGACATAAACCACCTTTGTGGAATCTGAAAGAATAATCGGACCGGCAGCGACAGGGCTGGTGCACTCATAGTCGTTGTAGAGCTTATAAGTTGCGCCGGCAGTAACATCGGCTTTGATATTTTCGACCACTTTGCTTAAACCAATGGCCATACTATAACCGGTCGATGTAAGAACTGCATTCTCAATGCCATAAAGTTTTGCCTCATTGGAAGCAACCACCTTGAATTTCAAAGTGTACACCTTGGAATTGGCACCATTCTGAGATGTAGCGGTCAATTTCAGTTCTGCAGTTTTTGCATCACCCATATCGAAGGTATAAGAGCCATCAGAAGCAGCGCTAATTAACTTAGAACCATTGCGAACAACAATCTTCGAACCAAAATAAGCAACCGGAGTAAAGGTTACGGAAGAGGCGCCCACAGGTACTTCGGCATAGTATACATCTCCACCCATATCGGTCATACCGATAATATTGGAAATTGCTGCCGTTGCACAACTACCGGGGGTAATGGCTTTGACGTTAACAGTATAAACAGTCGAAACTTTCCCATCTTCGCTAACGACCTTCAGATAAAGGGTGGGGATGGGACTACCGATGTTCGTAAAATAGACGCTGGCTGCGGAGGTAGTGCAATTCTTATTGGTATAAAGCCCATAAGATGCACCGGCAGATACCTCAAAACCAATTTTCTTAGTATCTAAAATATTCTGAGTATTCGCCAATTCATAGGTGACTGTTTTTGCTTTTTGATCAACCAAACCGCCTTGAACTGCGAGCAACTTTGCTTCGGTTCCTTTCGAACGCTCGATAATAACCTTGAACGGAATGGTTCCTTCCGTATTCTCTTCGCTATAGCCATACGGATAAACCATACCATAGAATTCGTTGACACTCTTGGTCAGCTGAAGTTCTAAAACCTGATTACTGCAAGCAGCATCTGTAAAATACTTGATGGTATCAAACTCACTCGCAGAAGCAGGGAAATCATAAGTGAGTACATTTGCAGGGACCTTGTCGTGCAGGACTTGCATTTTCTTACCGTCAACAATTTCGGTTGTTACGTTACCGGTATTAAACATACCCTTGGAAAGATTCAGATAAGATTTTGCGTTCAAAACTTCATCCGAACGAATAGTCATATCCCAATCAAGATAGTTATAATCAACCTTATATCGGGTACATTCTTCATAGGTATAGGATCCCAACGGAGTTTCGGCAACCTTTACTACGTTCATTTCACCGGGAAGCTGACCGGTACCATCGACGGTCGCGCTCCAATAGTTGCCGGAGTAATCAAGCATTGTTCCATAACCGGTACCTTGCGTTCCGGGAACTTTGGTGCTTTCAATTAAACGGTTACCTTTGAAAACAATAATTTCAGAACAATTTTCCTGAGCACAACTAGTATGGAAAGAAGAGGCTTTATCACTCAACCACAAACCCTTAACATCTTTTTCACTTCTATAAGTATTATTGGTGAAATAGAAAGTCATGCTGGGGGTGAAGGTCATTTTGAAACTAGCATTGTCACTCTGGAAACCATAGTTCATGACATTTCCGTCAAAATTATAGATAATGTTGGTCTTCAAATCAAGTTCACCGGCGGCATCGTTGGTGTTAATCATATAAATTTTTTCTTGACCATCACCGTTGTTATTATGAAGATAACAATTTGTCATGGCATAGTATGGATCGGCGATATCACGGGACTGCATCGCGTTAATTAATATGCTCCCTCCGGTAGCATTGCCGAAATAGTTGCCGTCGAGGACCAGCTTCTCATAATAAGGACCAAAGAAATGGATTCCTTTCAGACCATCGATACGAGAATCATACAAATAGAAGGTACAGCGGTCACTCAAAGCACCGAACGCTTTATTGAAGTTAAACAGTTGGGTGTTTCTGGCGCCGTTACGATCTAATCCGCCGCCGGCGTTCAAAGCCAGAATATTCTTTAAGATGGTGACGTTATCAGAATTACGTGCACAATCGTCCACATAGGAACAGCCATTACCCATGACGATACCGTCGATAGTAATAACATAGTCATCGGCACCCTCTGCTACGCGAATGCACGCATTGAAGACGGTCTCTCTCTTCATATCTGCACGCATAGGATTCAATGTCCATGCAGAGGATTCGAACTTATCCTGAGTCAAATATTCATAGGGTTTCACATTTGGGTTGATACCGTATTGCTCGCCAAGAATAGTGCAGGACCCGGGGATCACCAATTCTTCAAAATAAGTACCGGCAGGAATACAAACGGTGGGGTTCTCATAACCCTTGCTGTAACCATAGGAAACCGCTTCCGAAACGGATGCAAACAGGTTCTTGCCCACTTCCATCAAATAGATATGATTACGCCATTTATAAGGAACGATTTCGCCTTTTTTCAACTTAGATGCGGTGGGATGATACATGAGGTACTCGGGGAGTTCTTTGGAGAAATTGAGCATATCTTTAACATCACCGCAGTTGGAGATCGTCAATGTATAGATAGGAGTGAATTGAGGATACTTAGGATCAGTAACTTGCAAATACAGAACGGTGGGTTCATAGGGGTTACTGTTCAAAGACTTTGTATTAATAGAAGAAATCGGATCTTTTACACTAACAGGAGCACCGCTGGAATCAAGGGTTGCGGACTTATAAAGTTGAACTTTCAGCCCGTCGCGTTGCGCCTTAAACTTGATAGGAAGTTCGACATTTTTTCCACCATCGGTATATGCAAAAATATCTACATTATAATTAGAATTATCAACCCATGCCAAAGACCAATCCGATGTTGCGATATCCCAATCGGTATTCAGCTTGGTCATTTCTTCATCTACCCAAAAAGAAGTACGGATCGCACGCTGATCGCTTTCTGCCATATAAGCAACCGAAGTCACAATATCGCCACCGACACGAGCGAAATAGTTTTGAGATATATCAATATAGGTCAGATAGTACGAGTCAACCAGGCTGGGCGCTTTATAAGTGCCGATAAAACGATTGTTTCGCACGGACATACAAGAACTCATATCAAGGGAAGATGCATTGACCAAAAATTCGCTATCCATAAAGGATGTGCCATCCTGACCATAGAAATAGTTCTCTTTTATATTATAAACAGAGCCAGTATTTACAAACTGAAAGTGGATAACGCCGCCCTTAACATTAGGATTTGTAGCGCTGGATGCCGCAGATGCATTATAGAAAACATTGCCGGCCACTTTCAACGTAGCGTTAGGACGTTGGCTGACATCCGTATTAATAACTTGGTTATAATCCGTTGCGTTGTTATCCATTGAAATAACATGGCCATTCGGAGTAGCCGCGTTTGCATTATAGAAGCAAGAGTTTGTCACTTCAATGACAGGAGAAACGCCGACTGCAAACCAAGTAGAAGCAAGGAAGCCAACCTTGTTTTCAACATAGGCAATATTATCTGCATAGAGTTTTGTGAAATAGGGGCAGACAAAGCCGACGAACATACCATCGACAATTCCCTCATTATTTTGACCGGTGATATACAGGTTCTGCAACCGCAATGTACGGCTATGGTTGGCAGAGCGCAGATAAATGGCATAATAATTGGTTGTTGCATTACCGGCGCCATCAAACACCGAATTCTTGATGGTAATTTCGGACGCACCGACATTGCGATGATGATCTGCAAACGCACCACCATTGGCAAAGGTCAAGCCATCCAGCACCAGATCTTTGGCACCGGTCTTGGCATTGACATCAATAGTACAACGAATCACAGTCTCCTTGGAAAGGTCGCTGCGTTTATTTGTCCAAGCAATATTCGCAGCACTGCTCTTCTCATTCGGGTCAATGCCTGCGTTGGCACCGAGAAGGCGAACCGCGCCTTTAATATTAATTGTCTCGGTATAAGTACCTGCGGTCAGCAAAATCACAGGGTTCTTGACCCCGTCTTTTTGTGCTTGTGCATAAGCGTTGTCGAAATTTGTAAAACAAGTTTTTTTGTCAAATTTCGTTGCCACTGTTTTCCCTTGGAAAACAAAGGAAATGGCATCACCATCCACTTTACCTTCCCAAGTCGGGTTCACCACATAGGCTTCAGCAAGAAGAACGGAATAATTATCCCCTTCTGCTGTTGCAGGAACCACAAAGACAGAGAACAAGGATATCAACATTACCACCAGGGCAACAATTGACATCGAGCGCTTCATCTTCTGTTTCATACTACGTTCACTCCTTTAAAGTAAATGTGCTTACTTATATATAATTATAAGCAGTATAATTATAACAAATATTTATAGAGAAAGGCATAACCTAATGTTGTTTAAATGCAACACTTTGTTGCATTTTTTAATGGTTCGACTGCTTTACGCGGATTTCGAAAAATCTTCTTCTTTACGGGTCGATTTGCGCATATATTCCATATTGAAAGAGGAGGTTTATTCTATGAAGAGACTAATTGCATTTATACTCACTGTCATCTTAGTTGCTACTATATGTTGTGTTTATGTGTCTGCCGAGGGTGCACCGGATGTATCCTGCCCTTCCGCTATCTTAATGGATCAAACAACCGGTACTATTCTTTTCGAGAAAAATGCTGATGAAAAAAGAGCGCCCGCATCGGTCACCAAAGTGATGACATTACTTTTGATTATGGAAGCGGTCGAAAGCGGAAAGTTGGAATGGGGGTCCCCCATCGCCGTTTCTCCCGAAGCCGCAGGAATGGGTGGCAGTCAAGTATATTTAAAAGAAGGAGAGACAATGACAACCGACGAGATGGTCAAGTGCATCGCTGTGGTCTCTGCAAATGATTGTTGCGTAGCTATGGCGGAGGCTATTTCCGGCAGTGTTTCTTCGTTCATCGAAAAAATGAACCAACGAGCAAAAGAATTAGGAATGAACAATACACATTTCAATAGTTGCACCGGCTTAGATACCGAAGACCATTATACCACCGCTCACGACATCGCCATCATGAGTCGCGAACTGATGAAACACGAAAAAATCAAAGACTATTCCACCATTTGGATGGATACGGTACGAGACGGAGCCTTCACTTTATCCAACACAAACAAATTGGTTCGTTTTTATGATGGTGCGACCGGACTTAAAACCGGATTTACCGACGATGCCGGTTATTGCCTTTCGGCGACGGCAACACGCGAATCTTTATCTCTAATCGCTGTCGTCCTGGGCGGCGAAACGTCCGATAAACGCTTTGCCGATGCAAAATCTTTATTGAACTTTGGGTTTACCCAATTTACGATATATCAACAAGCACCCGACTCCATTCAACCGGTAAAGGTCATCAAAGGAATAGAAGATTATATTCAACCGAAACTCGCTGAGCAGCCCGCTTTCCTTGTACAAAAAGGAACGGAAAAATCCATCAAATATACGGTTGATTTGTCCGAATCGGTCTCTGCGCCGGTGGACGCAGGCCAAAAGATCGGTTCCATTACATACACCTGCGACGACAAGATCATCGGCAATATCAACCTTATTGCCGAAAAAGAAGTGCCCCGCGTGACCTTTGGTCATTTATTTTTCCATATAATAGAATATTTTTTCACAGTTTAGACTTGAATAAATCCGGCAATTATGATATTATGAATTTAAAAGAAACATTATAGGAGCGTTTTAACAATGTCTGTCAAAGTAAATCGCAAATATCTGGCCAATTTTATCCAAGAGCACGAGCGCGAATATCTGCAACCGCACATTGAAATTGCGCACAATATGCTCCATAGCAAAAAAGGGCCCGGCAACGATTTTGTCGGTTGGGTGGACCTTCCGTTAAACTACGACAAAGAAGAGTATGCCCGCATCAAAGAGGCCGCCAAAAAAATCCAAAGCAATTCCGAAGTTCTTCTGGTGATTGGTATTGGCGGAAGTTATCTTGGCGCTCGGGCAGCCATCGAGTTTATCAATTCCCCGCTTTATAATAATTTGAAGAAAGATACGCCCGACATTTATTTTGTCGGCAACAACATCAGCTCGACTTACCTGAGCGAAGTGATGTCCATCATCGAAGGCCGCGATTTTTCCATCAACGTTATCTCTAAATCCGGAACCACTACCGAGCCCGCCATTGCCTTCCGCATTTTCAAAAAGTTGGCGGAAGAAAAATACGGCGAAGATGCCAAAAATCACATTTTTGTCACCACAGATAAAGCCCGCGGTACCCTTAAAGCTTTGTCCACCGAAAAAGGCTATGAAACCTTTGTTGTTCCCGACGATGTCGGCGGGCGGTTTTCGGTCCTTACCGCAGTAGGGCTGCTGCCCATTGCTGTGGCGGGAATCGATCTGGATGCCGTTATGAAGGGCGCCGCCGATGCGCGTATGGATACCTTGGTGACCGAAAACGATTGCTACGCGTATGCCATTGACCGCACCTTGATGCTCCGCAAGGGCAAAGCCATCGAAATGCTGATCACCTATGAACCTTCCGGTGTTTATTTTGCCGAATGGTGGAAGCAGCTTTACGGCGAAAGCGAAGGCAAAGATCAAAAAGGTCTCTTCCCCGCCTCCGCCACCTTCTCCACCGATCTGCATTCTTTGGGTCAGTTCATCCAAGATGGCAGCCGCAATATGTTTGAAACGGTCTTGAAATGTAAAGAAGTCAAGAACAAGATCACGCTCGAAGAAGAAGCCGGCGATATCGATGGGCTGAACTTCTTGGCCGGTAAAACCGTTCAATATGTCAACGATTGTGCCTTTTTGGGTACTGTATTGGCTCATACCGACGGTGGCACCCCCAACATCATCTTGGAATTTGATGCTTATGATGCATATAACTTCGGTTATTTGGTATATTTCTTTGAAAAAGCCTGCGCCATTTCCGGTTATCTGCTGGGTGTAAATCCCTTCGATCAACCCGGTGTAGAGGCTTATAAGAAAAATATGTTTGCTCTTCTGGGCAAACCCGGATATGAAGCCGAAACCGCAGAAATCAATAAGAAGATCAACAGACTGGGTTAACCGACATCACCCAAGTGCTGTTTTAAAATTCTTTATGTCGGAGAAAAGGAGACCAAAATGGTAAAAGTTATTTTAGGAAAAAAAGGCACCGGCAAAACCAAGGCTTTGATCGATATGGTCAATAAAGCCGCAACCGAAGCTGCAGGCAGCGTTGTTTGCATTGAATTCGGCGATAAGTTGAAGCTGGATATTTCTCATAAAGCACGTTTGATCGATATTACCAACTATCCCGTTGATACCAACGAAGGCTTGGAGGGTTTTATCAGCGGTTTGTTTGCCGGCAACTATGATATCACCAATGTTTATGTTGATTCTTTGTTGAAGATCGTTGGCGAAGATCTGGATGAACTGGGTGTTGCTCTGGAAAAAATGGAAAAACTGACCAAAGCAAACAACGCTACTTTGGTTTGCCTGGTATCTGCCGATGCAGAAACCGCTCCCGAATCTGTTAAAAAGTACATGTAATAAACCAACAACCGACGAAAGCGGTCCTTTTTTAAGGATCGCTTTCTCGTCGTTTAGGGGCATTTCGTCAAAAAGCGAGGGTTTTCGATGCTGATCTTTTGGGTGACTTTGGGGATATTGGATCTCTTAATTCTATTCTTTTTTATATTGCTTTGCATCATATCGTTGCGGCATGCTCCAAACGATATTCGAAAGCATGAATTTCGTGAAGGATCCGTATTGGATCGATTGCAAAAAGAGATTATAAAAGACGAGTGTTTTTTTGATACCCATCCAAAGCAAGAGCTATCCATTCAAAACGACGGTTTGGTTCTTTATGCCGATCGGTTCACCCAACAAAATCCCCGCGGGCGTATTCTTCTTTTTCACGGATACCGATCGATGGCAGAAACAGATTTCGCGTGTGTTATGGAGAGTTATTACTCCGCAGGTTTTGAATTGATCTTAATCGACCAACGCGCCCACGGAAAAAGCGCCGGAAATTGGATCGGTTTTGGTGTCACAGAACGCAAAGATTGCTTGGCTTGGATCAAGTATTTAAATCAGCAATTTGGTCCAATTCCAAGCTATTTATGCGGCATCTCGATGGGAGCTTCGACCGTTTTAATGGCGACAGGTCAGCCTCTCCCTTCAAATATCCGCGGGGTGGTCGCTGATTGCGGATTCACTTCACCAAAAGAGATCATTTCCTATATTATAAAGAAAAAACTTCATCTTCCTTCTCGCCTGCTTCTGCCCGTTTTATCTTGCTTTTCCAGGCTTTTTGCAGGATATTATTTTGGCGAATATTCCGTCGCCGAAGCAATGAAAAGCAATACCCTTCCCATTCTTTTCATCCACGGAAAGGCCGATCGATTTGTTCCTACTGAAATGACGATCAAAAATTACCGTGCCTGCCAAACCGAAAAGAGACTGATTTTAGTAGAAGGCGCAGGGCACGGTACCTCTTTTCTCCAAGATCGCGAGAATGTAGAAAAAGAAATTCTGGATTTTTTAGAGTCCCACCTTTCCAATGCATAAAACCCCGCCCATACTGCATATCTATGTAGTAAAAGAAAGGGCGGGGTTTATTTTGTTTTACGAATGTGATGAGCGTGCAAAACAGCTCGGATTATATATCCAACAACATCAAGCAACGGTTCGGCAAGCAGCATCTGTTTTTAAGGTTTCTAAATCGACGGTACATAAAGATGTCAGCCAACGGCTGAAAAATATTGATTATTCCCTTTATTTGAAGGTCAAAGCAGTTCTGGAAACCAATCTGAAAGAGCGGCATATTCGCGGCGGGATCGCTACCAAACAAAAATATGCGCAATTAAAAAAGTGAGAAGGTTTCGCCGAGTGTTGATAAGGAAGTATTTGTTTCCTACGAAACTGCGAAGCACCTTAAAAAACAATATTTTGGATGCAAGAAAAGGAAAAACCCATCGATAATGCTGTCGCATATCGATGGGTTTTGACACATTATGGCGCCAAAAGATCGTTTTTTAAGGAAAAACTGCCTTATTAACGCTCGGCGTTACTTCTCACTTTTTTCTTTTTCCATAATTTTCTTCAATACTTCAAAGGCGGCTTTTTCCTGCTCTTCATATTTAGGATTGCCTTCAAAGGCGGTCCCTTTAATACGACGGATACAAAGGTTGAAACTTGTTTCTTCCTGGTTAAAGCCTTCCATTTCGCCAAGAATACCGGAGGCGGATATACGATAACGATCCCCTTCCAAGAACGCACTTTCGCCCAACGAAGAAAGATCCTGCAAGACGCCATTCGTATGCAGCGTTTCATACGCAATATCGGAGACCATATAAAGCACAGCTTCACCCGAATTGACCTGCACCACCATCGCAGCCGAATCATCACCGTTCCACATATTGCTGCGTGAAATGCCCATAATCTTCGCCGCCTTCACCCCATCATTATTTAGATCGGGGACCATCGGTGAAAGCCATTCTTCCATTTCGGCCACCTGGGCGGCATTTGGGGTATCGTCCCGCAGATACAGCATATAGAAATCCATATTTTTCACCGGCTTGCAGGTGGTGATCCCCGCAAGAATGGTGAAAAGCAGAAAAATGCCCCCTACCACATACCATTTATAATAATACCAAAAATTTTCCGCTTTTTTGCGTAGTTCAAGCCAATCCATTGTTTGCTTCCTTTTTGAAATTTGATGGCTTCATTGTATCATATCGCAATTACTTTCGCAAGCGATTTCAAAAACATTAACATAAAATTTAAAATGGTGAAATTGGGTTACTTTTTCATTTGTCGTAAAAAAATCAATACTGCCAAAACAAGTGTTGCGGTAGCGTATGCAAGCACCCACCATAGATGCGGGAAAACATCCGTATAACTACCCATAACTACCGCACGCTCCATTTCTACTGCGTGAACGAACGGTAACACATACGAAATCTTTTTAAACACGCCGCCGACAAGTTCAAGATCAAACCAAACGCCCGAAAGCCACGCCGAAAGATTGGTCAGCAAAGCCCCGCATATGCCACCCACCTGCTTATCGTTAAAAACGCTTCCGCACAATAGTCCCAACGCAATATAGAA
This sequence comes from uncultured Clostridia bacterium, assembly GCA_937881855.1. Lineage (GTDB taxonomy): Bacteria > Bacillota > Clostridia > Oscillospirales > QAKW01 > QAKW01. The sequence goes on from CALGEL010000104.1 coordinate 12,314, forward strand.
AATCGAAACAGGAATGATAAACAAAACTGCATATAAAACACCGACAGTTATTTCAAGACCAAACAGAACAGCGACGCTATAACAAACGATGCATTGGACTACCGCAATCGGAATCAGCGGCAATGTATAGCCGAGAATAAAATCCATCGAAGTTAAGGGGGTTGTATACAATCGTTGGAGAAAGGAACTGCTTCGATCCTTGGCAATAATCGTCGCAGAAAAAAGCGTTATGAAGGACAGCCCAAAAACCGTTATCCCCGGTGCCAGCCGTTGAATTTCAAACAAATTTGCGGGAATATTCGCTTGAATTGCGCTGAGCAACAATATTAAAACGATTGGAAAGCCCAGCCCAAAGCACAAATTCAACGGATCTCGAATGAATTCTTTTATATTTCTTTTCGCAAATGTCAGCATTTTCACCGAACCACCCCCTTAACAATCCGAACAAATGCTTCTTCAAAACGGTCTGTTTGGGCAATCTTCTTGATCCCATCGACCGTATCGTGAATCAGAAGTTTGCCGTCTTTGATAATGGCAACACGATCGGAAAGTGCTTCCGCTTCTTCCATATAATGCGTTGTCAGAATAATGGTTGCCTTTCCTTTCAGCGAACGGATCATATCCCAAAGCTCGCTCCGCGCCAACACGTCCAGACCCAGCGTGGGTTCATCGAGAAACAAGATCTTCGGCTCGCTGACCAAAGCCATCGCAATACTCAACCGCCGTTGCCAACCGCCCGACAGCCTGCTTGCCTTCTTATGGATGATCTTTTCAAAGCCAAATTGCTTTATTAATTCTGAGATTTTGACTTTTTGCTCATCTTTTTTCAATCCGTGCACACCACACATAAGCGCAAGGTTTTCATAAACCGATAAACCACGCGCGATCGCGGTTTCCTGGGGAGAAACTGCGATGCTTGATTTTACGGCAGCGGCATTCTTTTTAATACTATTACCATTTAAAAAGGCATCGCCGCAGGTAGGTTTTGTCAAGCAGGACAGCATTTTGACAATGGTTGTTTTCCCGGCGCCGTTGACGCCCAACAAAGATACCAATTCGCCTTTTTTGATCTGCAAATTTAATTGATCCACCGCAATTACGTCTTTATATTTTTTGGTCAAACCGACGGTTTGAATAGCATGCATAGTAAATTTCCTTTCCAAATCATTTTCTGTATTATAAACCTTCTCCTTATGAAAAATCTTGATTTTTGTTTATTCGGTTTGATTTTAAAGGTAAGCGGTATCCAATTAAAAAATCCACGCTGAATTTCAGCGTGGATTTTTTATTTTAATAAAGTTTTGCGCCGGCGGGGATGCGGTTGCTGACCATCAAAAGATGGAGCTTTTCTTCCCCTTCTTCGCTATGGATGGCGGAAAGCAACATACCGTTGGATTCCACGCCCATCATCGCGCGGGGCGGCAGATTGGTGATGGCAATTAAGGTCTTGCCGATCAACTGCTCCGGCTCATAATAAGCGCGGATTCCGCTCAGAATGGTGCGTTCTTTACCGGTGCCATCGTCCAAAGTGAACTGCAAGAGTTTCTTGGACTTGGGAACCGCAACGCAATCCAATACTTTAACAGCGCGGAAATCGGATTTGCTGAAAGTTTCAAAATCAACAAAATCTTCAAACAAAGGCTCAATTTCCACCTTAGAAAAATCGATCACTTCGGGCTCTTCTTCCACAACATCAACCACAGGAGCAACTTCCTTTTTACCGCTCTCCAACGGTTTCATTGTGGGGAACAAAATAACATCGCGGATGGTATCGGTTCCGGTCAGCAGCATGACACAACGATCGATGCCGATACCCATACCGCCTGTGGGCGGCATACCGTATTCCATCGCGGTGAGAAAATCTTCGTCCAGCATCTCGGCTTCATCATCGCCGCGTTCGCGTTGCTCCACCTGTTTTTCAAACCGTGCACGCTGATCGATGGGATCGTTGAGCTCAGAATAGGCGTTACCCATTTCGCTATGGCAGATAAAGAATTCAAAGCGCTCGGTCAGGCGGGGATCTTCGGGAGACCGCTTGGTCAAGGGAGATACTTCCACCGGATACATTGTGATAAAGGTGGGTTGGATCAAATGTTCTTCGACTTTTTGATCGAAGCAAGCATAAAGAGCATTACCCCAAGTGGGTTCTGCGGCCTCAGCCAATTCCACACCGATTGCCTTGGCGGCGGCAACTGCCTCTGCATCATCCGAAATAGCATCGAAATCAACGCCGGCATATTTCTTAACCGCCTCTACCATTGTCAGCCGCGGCCAACCGGGAGCAAGGTTAATCTTCTCGCCCATCCATTCCACTTCATAAGTGCCCAAGATTTCTTTGGCCGCACCGGAAAGGATGCCTTCGGCGATATCCATCATATCGTGGAAATCCGCATAGGATTGATACAATTCTACCGAGGTAAATTCGGGGTTATGCTTGGGATCCATCCCTTCATTACGGAAGATGCGCCCAATCTCATAAACCCGCTCCATACCGCCGATAATCAGCCGTTTCAAGGGCAATTCGGTGGCGATACGCATATACATATCGATATCCAAAGTATTATGATGAGTAATAAAAGGACGAGCAGAAGCACCACCTGCGATGGTATTCAAGACCGGTGTTTCAACCTCAATATAGTCCATATTATCCAGATACTTGCGGACATACTGAATAAACTTGGAACGGATCACAAAGTTACGTTTGACTTCGGGGTTGATCATCAGATCTACATAGCGCTGACGATAGCGCAGGTCCTGATCCTTCAAACCATGGAATTTTTCAGGAAGGGGCAGCAGCGATTTGGAAAGCAAAACAATTTCCTTGGCGCGGATAGAGATCTCGCCCATCTTGGTGCGGAAGACCACACCGCGGACACCGACAATATCGCCGATATCATACTTTTTGAATGCGGCAAGTACGTCTTCGCCCACTTCGTCGATCTTGACAAACAGCTGAATTCTGCCTTCACCGTCCTGCAAATCGGCAAAAACAACCTTACCCATACCGCGTTTGCTCATCAAACGGCCCGCAACCGAGACGGTCTGCTCTTCGAAATGCTCGAAATCCGCTTTGATTTCTTCGCTATGATGGGTAACTTCATATTTAGTAATGGCAAAGGGATCCTTTCCTGCCGCCTGCAACTCGCTGAGCTTATCGCGGCGGATTTGCAACAATTCGCTTAAGGAAAGTTCCTCATTGGCTACATTTTTCTTTTCCATATTATTTCTCCGAATTATTTAACAACATTGAGGATTTTATATTGCAGAGTACCGATGGGGGCTTCAACTTCGATGGTCTCGCCCACTTTACCGCCCAGAATTGCTTTGCCCAAGGGGCTATCGTCGGAGATTTTGCCGTTCATCGGATCGGCTTCGATGGAGCTGACAATATCATAGATCAACTCTTCATCCATCTCCACATCCAGAACGGTTACTTTGTTACCCAACCAAATTTTGTCGTCACCGGTTTCGGCAACATCATCGTCTTCGACAATAATTGCATTTTTAAGGGTGGCTTCCAGCTTGGCAATACGGGATTCCACGATTGCCTGCTCATTTTTTGCTTCATCATATTCGCTGTTTTCAGAAAGGTCGCCATAAGAGCGGGCAACTTTAATCTTTTCAGCGATCTCTTCACGTTTGGTCGATTTCAATTCGGCAAGTTCTGCTTCCAGCTTTGCCTTTCCTTCCAAAGTAAGAGAAACTACTTTTTCAGCCATGATTCCATAACTCCTTCAAGGTTAAATTTCGCAAAGCGACCTTGGGATCTCCCAAGGTCGCTTTGACTGATATTCAAATAATTATTTGCTCATGCTTGCAACTTCTGCAGCAAAATCATCTACACGCTTTTCAAGGCCTTCACCCTTAACATAAGAGATTGCAGTCTTGATGGTGATATCAAAGCCAACTTCTTTGCTGACTTGTTTGAGATAATCGCCGACAGAAATCTTATCGTCCTTAACATAAGCCTGCTCCAACAAGCAGTTCTCGGTGTAATACTTACCGATCTTACCGCCGATCATCTTTTCCAGAATGTTTTCGGGCTTATTAGCGTTCTTGGGATCGTTTTTGATCTGAGCCAGCAAAATGTTCTTCTCGTTCTCGATTACTTCAGCGGGAACTTCCTCGCGGCAAAGATATGCAGGATGCATTGCAACGATCTGCATACATACGTTGCGAGCAGCTTCCAGGAACTTTTCGTTTGCGGCATCAGCCACATCGCAAAGAACCATAGCAGCCTCGGAACCGCCACCGTGAACATAGCTTACGCAGGTGCCTTCCAGACGAGTGAAACGACGAATGTTCATATTCTCACCGATCTTCAGGATCTTCTCGCGAAGGATATCTTCAACGGTGAACTCGGTATCTTCAAACTTGCAAGCCTTCAACGCATCAACATCGGCGGGATCATAGGTGGCAACTGCTTTGGCAGCACCCTTAACCAACGCCTGGAATTCAGCGTTCTTGGCAACAAAGTCGGTCTCGGAGTTGACTTCGATCATAACACCGACTCCATCAGCGATATAGGTATCAACCATACCTTCGGAAGCGATGCGGCTGGCTTTCTTTGCCTGAGCAGCAAGGCCCTTTTCACGAAGGAGCTCAATGGCCTTATCAACGTTGCCATCGGCTTCGGTCAAAGCTTTTTTACAATCCATCATACCGCATCCGGTGGTCTCACGCAGAGCGGCGACATCTTTAGCAGTAAAGTTCATTCTATTTTCCTCCTGAAATTATTCGGCTGCGGGAGCTTCTACAGCGGATTCTTCGGCCAACTGCTCGCCCTGCTTGCCTTCCAGAATGGCGTTTGCCATGGTTTCAGCAATCAGCTTAACAGCGCGGATCGCATCGTCGTTGCCGGGGATGGGATAATCCACTTCGTCGGGATCGCAGTTGGTATCAACGATTGCAACAACGGGGATACCCAGCTTCTTTGCTTCGGCAATAGCAATGTGTTCCTTTTTGGGGTCAACAACGAACAGAGCAGCGGGAGCCTTTTTCATCTCTTTGATACCGCCGTAGTTCTTTTCCAAGATTTCCATCTCGTGGCGCAGCTTCAAAACTTCCTTCTTGGGAAGCAGATCGAAGGTGCCGTCCTCAGCCATTTTCTCCAATTGGTTCAAACGGTTGATGGACTTACGGATGGTCTGGAAGTTGGTGAGCATACCGCCGGGCCAACGGACAGATACATAGTACTGACCGACTCTTTGAGCCTCTTCGCGGATGGAATCCTGAGCCTGCTTCTTGGTACCGACGAAGAGAACTTCGCCGCCTTCGGCAGCGACATCGCGCATAAAGTTATACGCTTCTTCAACTTTCTTTACGGTCTTCTGCAAGTCAATGATATAAATACCATTTCTCTCAGTGAAGATGTACTCAGCCATTTTGGGGTTCCATCTTCTGGTTTGGTGGCCGAAATGTACACCGGCCTCGAGCAGCTGTTTCATAGAAATAACGGACATGTTTATTTCCTCCTTTTTGTTTTTTACCGCCACAAGCTCTGCTGAACACCCCACCGAACATTCGGAAACAAGGGGCAAAGCATTGTGTGAGTATTTTTACAGCCTTAAAAGTATACCACACATAATAGTGTGTGTCAACACTTATTTTTAATTTATAATAAGGCGAAAGAAATTGCAAAATAAATCAACAGAGCAATCGCATCAACGATGGTCGTAATGAATGGACTTGCCATCACAGCGGGATCAAAACCGAGATTTTTTGCCACCATCGGCAGCATACATCCCACCGTCTTTGCCACCAACACGGTGCAACACAGGGTGAGACAGACGACAGCTGCCACAAGAACGGAGATCTGCGCGCGAAATAACAGATTATCGACTAAAACAATCTTGATAAAATTTGCCGTCGCCAATGCCCCACCGCAAAGGACTGCCACGCGAATTTCTTTCCAAGCCACACGAAAGAGATCCTTAAATCGCAATTCATCCAACGATAAACTTCGGATCACCGTCACCGAAGATTGACTGCCGGTGTTCCCTGCGGTATCCATCAACATCGGAATGAAGGAAATCAACACCGCTTGGCTTGCAAGCGCCGCTTCAAAGCCGGCGATGATCCGTCCTGTAAAAGTGGCGGAGATCATCAAAATCAAAAGCCACGGGATGCGTTTTCTAAAAGTCTCGAAAACACCGGTTTTGAGATAGGGCTTATCGGTGGGCAGGATCGCCGCCATCTTTTCGATATCCTCGGTATCCTCTTCCACCAAAACTTCCATCGCATCATCAACGGTGATAACGCCGACCAACCGCCCTTCCCCATCCGCTACGGGAAATGCAAGAAAATCATATTTATCAAATGCGCGAGCCACACCTTCCCGATCATCGTGGGTATTAAAAAAGATGACATCGCGATTCATCAAAGCGCCGATCGTTTCTTCGGGAGAAGCAACCAACAGTTCCAAAACGGTGATAACACCCCCCAAGCGACGATTTTGATCCGTCACATAACAAGTATACACCGTCTCCCGCTCAAGACCGACCTTGCGAATGCGATCAAACGCCTGTGCCACCGTCATCTGCGCTTTCAGATCCATAAATTCCGTTGTCATAATACTGCCGGCGCTGTCTTTGGGGTATTTCAACAGTTGGTTTATGGCAGAGCGTTTTTGCGGGTCGGTATGACGGAGTATTCGCTTAACCACATTCGCCGGCATCTCTTCCACCAAATCCGCAGCATCATCGGCATACATTTCGGAGAGAATCGCTTGTAACTCCCGATCGGTAAAACTTTCAATCAAAATTCGCTGTTCATCCGGATCTAATTGCGAAAAGGTCTCTGCCGCAGTTTCTTTGGGCAACAATCGAAAGACGGGACTCCATTCACTTTCATCCAGCTCTTTTAATAGCCAAGCGGCATCTGCAGGATCCAATACTGAAAGTTCCGATCGTAAGGACGAATAATTACCGGAATTTATCATACCCTTAATTTCAAATAACCTTTGCTCCACTCTACGCATCTGATTCCCATCCTTTCTCGGAATGTTTCTATTATACGCAGTTTTCCGCCTATCACAACAAAAGGTTGACATTTTCTCGATATACTTATATAATTTATAGTTATGAAAGTATCTGTTAAAAGGAGTCTATGTTTTTATGATCGTTAAAAACATTCCCGAAATCTTCGGCAGTATGGTATTCAACGATAAAGCAATGAAGGAATATCTTCCCGAAGATGTTTATAACACCCTGAAAGAAACCATCGAAAACGGAAAAAGTTTAGATAAAAATATTGCCGGCGCTGTCGCCGCAGCAATGCGTGATTGGGCGATGGAACGCGGTGCGACCCACTTTACCCACTGGTTCCAGCCGATGACCGGTATTACTGCGGAAAAACACGATAGTTTTGTTACCCCTGCCAAAAACGGCGGAGTTATCATGGAGTTTTCAGGCAAAGAGTTGATCAAGGGCGAACCCGACGCTTCTTCCTTCCCCAACGGCGGTCTGCGTGCCACCTTTGAAGCGCGGGGTTATACCGCTTGGGATCCCACTGCCTATGCGTTCATTAAAGACGATACTTTGTGTATCCCCACCGTATTTTATTCTTATGGCGGAGAAGCACTCGATAAAAAGACTCCGCTTTTACGCTCCGAAGAAGCGCTCAATCGCCAAGCGATGCGTATTATCAAGCTTTTTGGCAACGATGATGTTTCCAAGACCTATACTACGGTCGGCCCCGAGCAAGAATATTTCCTTATCGATGAAAATGTTTATCGCGCACGCAAGGATTTGGTCCTTTGCGGACGCACCCTTTTCGGTTCCCGCCCACCCAAGGGACAGGAGATGGACGATCATTATTTCGGCACCATCAAACCGCGGGTTATGGCATTTATGAAGGATCTGGACGAAGAACTCTGGAAGCTGGGCATCTATGCCAAAACCGAGCATAACGAAGCCGCCCCCGCTCAACATGAGCTGGCACCGGTTTACTGCCGCACCAATATGGCATTGGATCATAATCAGTTGACTATGGAACTGATGAAAAAAATCGCTTCCAAACATGGAATGGCTTGCTTACTGCACGAAAAACCTTTTTCGGGCGTCAACGGAAGCGGAAAGCATAATAACTGGTCCATCAGCACCGATACCGGCATCAACCTGCTGGATCCCGGCGATTCCCCGCGGGAGAATACACAGTTCTTACTGTTCCTTGCCGCGGTCATTAAGGCGGTGGACGAGCATCAGGATTTGATGCGGTTCTCGGTAGCTTCCGCAGGTAACGACCACCGCTTGGGCGGAAACGAAGCCCCGCCCGCAATCATTTCCATCTTTTTGGGTGATGAACTCAATGCAATTTTAAGCTCCATCGAGAACGGCACTGTTTATGCGCCGGAAAATGCCATGGTGATGAAGGGCGGCGTTCATACCCTACCCCGCTTCTCTCGCGATGCGACTGATCGCAACCGCACATCTCCCTTCGCATTTACCAACAATAAATTTGAATTCAGAATGCTGGGTTCTTCCGCATCCATTGCCGACCCCAATATCATTTTGAATACCATTATTGCCGACACCTTGGCAAAATTTGCAGATGAGCTTGAAAACGCGACCGATCTCAATGCGGCTTTGCAAAAATTGATCCAAAGAACCATTAAAGATCATAAGCGTATTCTCTTCAATGGCAATAACTATTCTACCGAATGGGAAAAAGAAGCCGAAGAGCGCGGGCTGCTCAACCTGCGCTCAACAATGGATGTTCTGCCTCGGTTTGTGGACCAAAAGAATTTGGATCTTTTCACCCGCCATAAGGTTTTCACTGCCGAAGAAATGTTCTCCCGCTATGAAATCATGGTGGATAACTATTGCAAAACGCTCAACATTGAAGCACGCACCTTAAATTCAATGATCAATCGCGAAATTTTGCCGGCGGTCAGCCGCGAAGAAGAGCGGTTGGCTCAGGCAATTATTCTTAAAAAGAAGGCGGTCAAAGGGATCTCCTGCGAAAAAGAAGAGGCACTTCTCAAAAAGTTATCCGCTCTCTCCGATGCGCTTTATACTGCTTGCACTATGTTTGAAACCAAGCGAAAACACGCCAAGACCATCCCCGATTTCTATGAACGCGGTATCTATTACCACACAGAAATCTTTGCGGATTTGGAAAAAATGCGCACCATCATTGATCAGATGGAGATCATCATCCCCAGCGATCAATGGCCGTACCCCACCTACTACGATCTGCTTTTCAGCGTTCACTAATCAAATTAAAAATGCTCCGTTTGGATTTTCCAAACGGAGCATTTATTTTTAATAAAAAGTAGCCACTTCTTCCAAAGGCGGCAGAGCAGGCTCCACTTCGATGACATCAAGAACAGGTCCTTTGCGACCATAGGCTTCATGCTCTTGAATATGGATGCGGGCGGCAACCGTTGCCCAAGACCCGTTTTTAAGGGAAAAGGAATCGGGATAAAGGCAGGCCAGCCCTGCAAATTGGA
>CALGEL010000105.1 GCA_937881855.1 uncultured Clostridia bacterium
CCTTTGATACCGTTTTTTTCGTTAAGCAGCATAAAATCACAAAGATTCACAACAGTGCGATCTCAAAATCTAATTATGCCGAAGCCCTTTCTGCACTACTGTTTGATAGTGTTGCTTTAGTTTCACTTTTTGCAATGTGGTTGCTTCGAGACAACACCATCGGCGGATATATTGCACCGGTAGTCAGTATTTTTGTTGCGATTTACTTGATGATCGGATATGTCAAGCGTATACGACAGGCATTGACCGAATTGACAGACAAGACGCTTCCCGAAGAAGATCAAATGAAGATACTGAATATATTGACTCGTTACTATGACAGCTATTCGCAGTTCCATTCCATAAATTCCCATAAGAGTGGAGAAGTCACAAGTATAGATATACATATATCATTTGAGAAGAACACCACTTTTGAAGAAATCCTAACGCTTAAAAAACAAATGCAAGACGAATTTGACAGTCTGTTTGGTAATTGCTCCCTTAACATTATCGCAGAAGAAGATTAAACATCTTCAGTGACAGATGTTAAGAGCAACCGTAGCGTCTGTTTTAATCCGATATCTAAATCGGTGCAACTTGCCAAAAATCCTCATTCCCATTCGGGAATGAGGATTTTTCTTTTTGCTTGCAGAGGATTGGGCGGACTTGAACCACCGACCTTCGGTATCGTGAACCGAGTTTCTTCTTTTCAACACAGAATGTTTCCAAATCAAATACACTTAAAATAAAAATTATATGGCAAGTATAAAAAACTTGTGTTATAATAAGGTAAAGACAAAATGGAAGGATGTTTTTATTATGCGAATTACTTTTTTCGGAACAAGTTCCGGTTCACCCGCACCGAATATGAGATGCTCCTGCACATTGGTGGAAGTCGGTGATAAAAAATATATTATCGACGCAGGTACTTTGATCATCGAGCAGTTGGCGACCAGAAATATTAAGATTACAGATATTAGTGCGCTTTTTATTACCCATATGCACCGCGACCATACCGACGGTCTGCCCTCCTTTTATCTGCGCATGACTCATAAACGCTTTGACGAATTTCCTGTTCCTGAAATTCTGCTGCCCCAGCAGCCGATGGAGCCGATCATTGATATATTGAATGCTTGGCGGTCCTGCAACGGAGCGGTCCGCCCTGTGCGGGAAGATGTAAAGTTCACACAGGTCATGCCCGGCGTTGTTTATGACGACGGTATATTGAAGGTGACCGCTCTGCCCACAAAGCATTCCGCTATTCTCAATTCCTATTCTTATCTTCTTGAAGCAGAAGGCAAGCGCGTCTTCTTCTCGGGCGATTTCAGCAGCAAGCCGATCGGAGAATTCCACTATGAAATTCTCGAAGAACCGCTGGATCTTGCGGTTTGTGAATTAGGGCATTTTACCGCAGATACCTATGGCATTATCTTTAAGGATCATCCGCCCAAGCAGTTGATCATCAACCATATCTCCCAAAGAAAATTCGCATCTGCTTATGAATTTTTGGAAGTCTGCGAGTTCCCCACCCTTCTTGCCCATGATGGTATGGTTATTGATGTATAATATAATTAAAATCAAAGAAAAGGAAGGTATTTTACTATGTTGAAACGATGGACTGCTTTGGGATTGTGCTTGCTTTTGTTGCTGAGCGCAGCCTGCACCAAAAAACCGACGGAACAACCCAAGGAAGAGCCCAAGGACGAAGTGCAAGAGTCTGTGAAAAACCCGACTTCTTTGAACCCACTGACCGGTCTTTATGAATATGACGGAATTTTAAATAACCGCCCGGTGGCGGTAATGATCAACAACGATGTACGCGCGCAGGACGCCCAAGCCGGCCTGCCCCAAGCGGATGTCATCTACGAAACCGAGATTGAAGGCGGTGAAACCCGCTTAATGGCAGTCTTCCAAGACGCGCAAAAGGTAGAAAATATTGGTACTATCCGTTCCTGCCGCTATGCCTATATCGATCTGGCGATGGGGCATAATGCGGTTTATGTCTCCCGCGGGTACGACGCGACATATGCCGGCCCCCATTTGAGTGGTGTGGATTATATCGATATCCACGAAGGCAACTACGGCTATCGGTTGAAAAACGGCCTTGCGCTGGAACACACCCTTTATGCCAAGGGAGAAAAGCTTTGGAGCGGGGTCAGCGCGAAGTTCAAGACCACGCTGGACGATGCAAAACCTTGGCAGACCTTTGCCAAAGAAGGTGAAACGGTGACCCTTGCGGGCGGCAAGGCCGATAAGGTGACGGTGGCATTTTCCGGTAACTTTAAATCCATCTTCATTTATGACAAGCAGACCGGCTTATACGAGCGCAATTTCAAGCAAAAAGTCCCCACCGAATATTTCACAAAGGACTCCACCAAGGTAAAAAATGTCGTTGTCTGCCTTACAAAAATCGCAGATTATCCCGATAGAATTCATCGCAATATCCCCTTGGAAAGCGGAGAAGGCTACTATGCAACCAACGGCACTTTCCAAAAGATCAAATGGAGCAAAGGGGAGTCTTCCGCTTCGCTGAAATTCACCAAAGAAGACGGCTCAGAATTGGTTATGAGTCCAGGCAACACATGGGTTTGCTTTGCCTCTTCCAACTATTCCGTTCCCACCTTTGAATAATTTATAAACAAGGAGCCAAAAAATGAGAAAATTAGAAGATATTGTTTACGGTGAACTTCAAGAAAAACATCTGCTGGATGTATATCTGCCCGACGGCGAGGTGGAAGCAGCCTTTGTCTGTTTCCACGGCGGCGGTATGGAACGAGGCGACAAGCACGGTGCTCATAGATTTACAGGCTATCTGACCGAGCGCAACATTGCGGTGATCTCTGCAAACTATCGTATGTATCCCGACTATCAATACCCCGACTTCATTTATGATGCCGCCAAGGCTGTCCGCTGGGCGGTGGACTATATGCATAAAGAACATCATTGCGATAAAATTTATGTCAGTGGCAGTTCTGCCGGCGCGTATATTACAATGATGCTCTGCTTTGACCGCAAATATCTTGCTTCTGTGGGGCTGGATAATTCCGCCATCGCAGGATATTTCCACGATGCCGGTCAGCCTACCGCTCATTTCACGGTCCTGAAACATAAAGGGATCGACCCGCGCCGCGTCATTGTGGACGAAACGGCACCCCTTTATCATATCGGATTGGAAGAAAAATATCCCCCGATGCGCTTCATCGTTTCCGATAACGATATGAAAAATCGCTACGAGCAGACGATGCTGGTCTTATCCACCCTGAAACACTTTGAATATGAAAACTACGACCACGTTGTGATGCACGGCAAACACACCGAATATGGTGGCAAATTCGATGAAAACGGACAATCGATCTATGGTCAGATGATTTACGATTTCATCAAGCATACCGAAAAATAAATCCATCAAAAAAATCCCTCCGCATCTGCGGAGGGATTTTTTTATTTAATCCAATTTATAAAATGGTAACTATCCAGAATACGAAAATATTGCGCCAACCGTTCATAAAGCGGATGGGCATCTTCGCCGAACTTTTCTTCGACCAATTCGCCCAGCGCGGTAATATCCTTTTTCCCGTCCAAAAGGGGCCAGACAAAACTGCCCAGCTCATCCAGATGGATATAACTGCACTTGGGGCGACCGAACAGCACCTGAGCAATACGGTTCGCCCAGCCGCTGTTTTCGATCTCCAAGGTGACCATTCCTTCGCTGCTGACCTTCCATTCAATGGCATCGGCGCGGACAGGAATGCGGTCTAGGTAATTTTCGGGGATCACAATCTTTTTCTTTTTCATTACTTATTCTTCTTTTCCTTCTTCCAAATGGTGAAGAGCAGAAGGCTGCAAATCATCAGACCAAAGACAACGATACTGCCGATGGTGGAAGCCCAACCGGGCAGATTGATGAACTTGGAAAGATCCAGCAATTCGCCAACACCGAATACGGCAAGAATAGCAAGAACAATACCGACCAGACCTTCGCCTGCGATCATACCGGAGCAATAGAGAATACCATCGTTGATGATACCCTTCTTCTTATCGCTTTCCTTCATCTTATCGAAGAACAAACGGATCACACCGCCCACCATAATGCAAGCGTTGAGCTGAACCGGCAGATATACGCCGATGGCAAAGGGCAGAACAGGGATGCCGATGATCTCAACAATAACAGCGATGGCAACACCGATAAAGATCAATGCCCAGGGCAGCTTTCCGCCCATAATACCTTCGATGACCATCTTCATCAAGGTCGCCTGAGGCGCACCCAATTCCGCAGAGCCGAAGCCCCAAGCGCTATCCAACAGATACAGGGTTGCGCCGATCGCCAAAGCGGAAGCAACAACGCCGATGATCTCGCCGTATTGCTGCTTTTTGGGGGTGGCGCCCAGCAGATAGCCGGTTTTAAGATCCTGCGAAGTATCGCCGGAGATGGCGGCAACAATGCAGATAATAGAGCCAATCGCGATGGCCGCCTGCATCCCTGCGGCGCCCACCGAACCGGTGAGCTTCAAAATCAAGGTGGCGATCAGCAATGTGGCAATGGACATACCGGAAACAGGGTTATTACTGCTGCCGACCAAACCAACCATACGGGAAGAGACGGTGGCAAAGAAGAAACCGAAGATGACAACGATCACCGCACCGATAAAGGATACGGGGATGGCAGGAATCAACCAAACAGCTAAGGTCAAAACTAAAATAGCGCCCAAAACGATCTTCATATTCAGATCCTGCTCGGTGCGAATAGAGGCCGCCTTAGCGCCGCTCTTCATCCCCTTCATTGCATCAACAAAGGTGCGAACGATCAAGGGCAAGGATTTAACCAAGCTGATAATACCGCCTGCTGCCAAAGCACCTGCGCCGATATAGCGCACGTAACTGCCCCAGATACCGCTTGCACCGTCGGCGGCGAAAATTTCGCCGATGGTTTTGGTGGCTTCGGGGTACATCACCAATTCAGCACCGAAGATAACGATGATGGGAATCAAAACCATCCAACTGAGAACACCGCCCGCAAACATATAGGAAGAGATGCGGGGACCGCAGATATAACCAACGCTCATAACGGCGGGATAAATCTGGGTACCGATGGAGCCGGGATAGTTCTTGGTAGTGCCATCCCAATTCACTTCGGAAGGAACCAATTTCAATCCATCAATGATGAACTTAAAGAGCGCGGCAAAGCCCATACCTGCAAAAACAGTTCCTGCATTGGAGCCGCCCTCTTCGCCTGCCAGCAAAACTTCTGCGCAGGCCTTGCCTTCGGGATAAGGCAGGGCATTATGCTCCCGAACAATCAGCGCATTGCGCAGAGGGACCATAAAGAATACGCCCAAAAGACCGCCGATCAAGGCAATCAATGTGATCTCTAACAGATCAGGCTTTTCCATAACCCCTTCACTTGCCCAGATGAACAATGCAGGCAACGTAAAAATTGCGCCTGCCGCCAAGGATTCACCGGCCGAACCGATGGTCTGGACAAGGTTGCTTTCCAAAATGGAATTTTTACGCATGATCACGCGGATCACGCCCATGGCAATAACAGCCGCCGGAATAGAGGCAGAAACTGTCATACCGACGCGAAGACCCAAATAGGCATTCGCGGCACCGAAAATCACCGCCAAAAGAATACCCATAACGATCGACGTCACTGTCAGCTCCGGGGTAATCTTGGTAGCGGGAATATACGGTTTGAATTCTTTTTTCTCGCTCATAAGATTCTCCTTTTTATTTATATTTTAACTAATAAATAATATCATATTCACCCGAAGAATGTCAACCATCATTCCTTCACTTCTCGTTTTTTTACACCACATCAACGCCGTAGTCATATACTACTATCGGAGGTGAAAATCAAATGGCATTTTTGAATTGCGAATGCAGATGCAACTGTACGCCGCTGGCGTTTGTTGCCGCTTTAATTATCGGCGTTATTGCTGCATTTTTGCAGATTACCGCGGTCATCACCGTAACTCCCGCTTTTCTTTGGGTGCTTTTTGGCATCGCTGTCGGCTTTTTAGCGATCGGGGTCCTTTCCCCCTGCAACAATCGCTGCAACGACAGCTGCAGCTGCAACGCCCTTTCCGGCTTACTGGTCGGTGCGTTGGGAACAGCTTTGTTTGCCGTCATTCTTTTGGGCGTTACCTTTGCTGCCACCAGCGTTGTGGGCGCGATCTTTACCGGCTTATTGCTCTTTTTCTTTGCTTTTCTGCTGGGTTCCGCCGCCTGCCTTATCCGCTCCCGCTGCGCCGAGTAACACATTTAAAAAAAATGCGTAGTGCGAAAGCACTACGCATTTTCTTATTTTTCAACAAATCGGATCGCGGCGATAAAAAGCATCACCAATGCCGCCGAAAGAATGATTCCCGCGATAATATCGGTCAACCAATGGATCCCGCAGATCAGCCGCCCCACGACTGTGATCGCCATAATCACAATCGCCGCAGTATTCAAAATCCAACGCAATATCTTTTTATTGGCAAAAAGATATTTAAACATAATTATGGCCGTAGACATCACGCAAAGGATCAGAATGGTATGGGAAGAAGGATAGGACGCTTCCAATTCGCCCTCCAAAAGGATCGGTCTGTAATTTACAATAAGAAACTCAAAAAAGGCGTAGATGAAAACGACCAAGCTGTAAAAAGCGCCCAGAACGACAATTTGACGATCCACCTTCTTGATGCTTTTCCGAACCAATAATTGAATAACACCCAAAGCGGCAAAACCAAGGGCGACACCGATCGCCACCAGCCCGAACAAATCGGTAATTTCATACCAGATCAAGTGGACACCGACGCGCTCGGCAAAGGCCTGATTGATGGTGGCCAAGCCAATGGAAGAGCCTTCGGGACCGATCGCCTGCACATCGACGAACATGACCACCCCTGTAAACAAACAAAACATCAAAAACAAAATTCCCGATGCCATCAAACACTTTTTAAATTTCATTCTATTACTCCTTTACAATTCTAGGTACTCTCTTACCGATCCCGCAGATCAGTTCATAATGAATGGTGCCAAGCTCTTTGGCAACTTCATTGAAATCAATTCCTTCACCCAGCAGGATGGCTTCCTCCCCCGCCTTGCAAGGAATATCGGAAACATCCACCATCATCTGGTCCATACATATATTTCCCAGAATTTTTGCTTTCTTACCGCCGATCAGAACCGTTCCTTTGCCCGAAAGACTACGTGGGTAGCCATCGGCATAGCCCGCGCTCAAAGTGGCAATGCGGCAGGTTTTTTCGGTGGTATACCGCCGCCCATAGCTGAGATCCCTTCCCGCAGGCAGGTTCTTAACAAAGGAGATCAAAGTCTTGACCGTCATCGCCGGTTGGAAGGGATTTTCCCTGCCGCCCGGCTCCAAGCCGTAAAGAACGATCCCCGCCCGCACCATATCCAAATGGTATTTGGGGTTCAAAAAGGTACCTGCGCTGTTGGCGCAATGGCAGATGGGATCAATTCCCCGCTGCTGCAAAAGGTCCCGCACCTGCATAAACCGCTCAAACTGCGCATCGGTATAATCTTCTTCTCCATCGGTATCGGCAACAGAGAAATGGGTAAATAACCCTTCTACTTCTATATTGGGCAGGTCTGCTACCGCCTGCACATCCTTTGCGGCAGACAATGCATCAAAAGCATCAAATCCGATTCTTCCCATGCCGGTATCCAGCGCAATATGGACCTTCGCTGTTTTGCCCAGCGCCACCGCCGCGGCGGAAAGGGCGCGGGCATCTTCCATACTAAATACCGTCTGACTGATCCCTTCGGAAATCAACTGCGCAAAATGATGTTCGGGGGTATAGCCCAAAATCAAAATGGGTTGCTTGATGCCTAATTCCTTCAATTCCATCGCTTCCTGCAAGCAGGAAACCCCGAAGAAATCGGCACCTAACCGCGCCAGATAGGGCGCCACGTGGTCGACGCCATGCCCATAAGCATTGGCTTTGACCACCGCCATAATCTTGCAGGATTTTCCCACCTGCGCGCGGACCTTATGATAGTTTTCACCGATGGCGGAAAGGTCGATCTCCGCCCAGGTTCGTTTAAAATGTTCCATCTTCAAGCTCCATCCAAGCATTATCAATATAATCGGCGATCTGCTCCGGTTGCAGAGCGTAAACGCTATGCTCCGCCGCCGCTGAATGGGCGGCGCGGTTATGTAGCCAGACCGCTGTTTTGACCAAATCGAAGGGCTCGCCCTTCCCCGCCAACATTCCCGCGATCAACCCCGCAAGAACATCGCCGCTGCCGCCTTTTCCCAGCGCCGAGCAGGGTGCGGATAGCAATTCCGCCCGCATACCGTCGGTCACCAAAGTGGCGGCATCTTTTAATACTAAAATGACATTGTATTTTTTGGCAAATTCCATTGCAATAGCAATGCGATTTTGCAAAAGAGATTTTTTATCCATCCCGACCAAGCGGGCAAATTCCCCGATATGCGGGGTCAGAACTGTCAGCGAACTGCGGGGTGCAAGGAACTTTTGCAGGTGGAATAAACCGTCTCCGTCAATCACCAACGGAACCGCATCTTCCAACCGCGCCTTTAAGGTTTCTTCCGCTTGGGTCGTCCTTCCCAAACCGCTGCCCACCAAACGGGCATCACAGACGCCGTCTTTGAAGATCGGACCATAAAACTTTTTAGTCAATGCAGGCTTGATCTCCTGCGGTACATCGGCATACACCAGCCCGACCCCGCTTTGCAACGCGCCTTTGATTGCCAGCGCGGCCGCTCCGCTGTATTCGGCAGAGCCGACGCTCAATCCCACCGCACCATAGCTATTTTTATGCCCCCAAAGACTGCGCTTGGGCAGAACAGGGGTCAACTCTTGCAAGATAATTTCATCCGCATACTTTTGCGGGATCCCGATGTCCGCCAACACCACTTCGCCGCAATCGGCAAGCAGATGGCAGGGCTTCTTAAAGGCAAAGGTGACGGTCAGGATCGGGCGCAAAGTTCCTTTCGAGCAGCACCCCGAATTTCCGTCCATCCCGCTGGGGAGATCGATCGCTACCACCGGCGCATCAATTTTGGAAAACAGATCCTGCACTTTTTGGGGCAGTTCCCCGCGAAAGCCGGTGCCGAACACACCGTCGATCACCAAATCATAGCCGAAAGGCTCCGAAACGATGGGGATGCCCAATTCCTTGCACCGCTCGGCATAGTAAATGCAGTCCGGCGATTTGGGCGCATCGACTTGCAAAATCGCCGGTTGATACAGCGGATGCAATAGGCAAGCCAAGGCATAGGCATCTCCGCCGTTATTGCCGCCGCCCGCCAGCAACAGAACGCGGGAATACCCCCGCTCTTCCATCAGCGCGGAAATCGAGCGATAAAGCCCTTCTGCCGCATTCTGCATCAGCCGCACGGAAGAAAAATAGCCTTCTTCCACCGCCCGCCGATCCATCATCTTCATTTGGTCGGGAGAGACGATCTTCAACGCAGTTTACCCCGCGCACGCGTGGCGAAAACATCCAGCACCGCAGGGGTGGGTTGGAATAAGACACAGACCTTATTGCCCTTTTCATCGTAGGTGAGCCAATAATATTCCGGCTCTTCTCCCTGATTGGAAAGGAAGGAGACGGTCTTGCATTGCACCGCAGGGCGATTGGCAATGGGGCCGTAACTTTCGGTCTTGGCAATGCTCGCCTTCATTAATTCTTTGCGACGCTCCCGATTGATGATCTTGGCAAAGCCGATCTCATCTTCCAATAAGGTATATTCCCATTCAAAAAAGAAGGAAAGATACAGGCGATAAGCAATATAGCAAAGACCTGCACAAAGGAGAATACCCAATAATCCCAGTGTCATAATCAGAAAAACACCCAGCGCCATCGGCGCCACGGTATAAACCAACTGCATCAAACGATCCTTCATTGTCATCTTATAAGGAAGGCTGTATTCAATAAAATTTTCCATAATTGAAACCTCCGTATTTATTTCCAATTTATTATTTTAACACAATAATATGATAATTTCAATATGGGTTTCTTCTAAAAAAGGTATTGATTTTCTTTCTGATGTGTGGTAAAATTCATCTAAACGCAATGAATGAGCGTAAAAAGATGTCGATTTCCCGCGAGAAGAGAAGGGTTGCCACCGGCTGAAAGCACCTTAGCGAAGGAGCGGCATTGATATTCAACTCAGGAGCGGTGCTTTTGGAAAAAGCAACGGTGGCTTTCCCGTTAAAAAAAGCGTAATGAGTGCCGAAAAATTCTTTTCGGAATCAGGGTGGTAGCACGGGTTATTTACATCTCGTCCCTATTTTAGGGGCGAGATTTTTTTATTGATAAAAAATTGAAAGGATAGATTTTATGAACAACAAGGTCACTCAACTGCGGGAAGAATTTCTCGCAAAGCTCGCTGCGGCGCAGAACGCGCAGCAGACCGAAGAGATCCGCGTGGATTATCTGGGCAAGAACGGATCAATTACCGGTCTGCTCAAAGGAATGAAGGATCTTTCGATCGAAGAGAAAAAAGACTTCGGTCAGAAGGTGAACATTCTCAAAAATGAAGCGGCAGAAAAAATTACCGAAAAATTGGCCGAGATCAAAGAAAAGGAATTGGAAGCGGAAATCAACGCGATGCCGGAATTTGATATCTCCACCCCTGCCGATTTAGAGCGGGGCAGTTATCATCCCATCACCTTGGTGCAGCGTCAATGCGAGGATGTTTTCAAGTCGATGGGCTTTGTTGTGGAAGATTATTCCGAGATCGTCACCGACTATGAATGCTTTGAAGCGCTCAATATCCCCAAGCATCACCCTGCCCGCGATATGCAGGATACTTATTATTTGGAAAACGGTCAGCTTTTGAAGAGCCACACCAGCGCGGCCCAAAACGCCATCTACCGCAAATATAAGGATGCGCTGATCAACGACGGTGTTCCCATCAAGGCGATCTTCCCCGGCCGCTGCTTCCGCAACGAAGCCACCGACGCTTGCCATGAAAACACCTTCTTCCAGATGGAAGGCGTGATGGTGGATAAAGATATCTCCATCTCCAACTTGATCTATTTTATGAAAACAATGCTCTCCGAAGTGTTCCAAAAGGATCTGAACGTGCGTTTGCGCCCCGGTTTCTTCCCCTTCGTTGAGCCCGGCTTTGAGCTGGATATCAGCTGCCTGATCTGCGGCGGGGAAGGCTGCCCTTCCTGCAAGCATAGCGGTTGGTTGGAGCTTTGCCCCTGCGGTATGATCCACCCCGAAGTACTTAAAGCGGGCGGCATCGACCCCGAAGAATATACCGGCTTTGCTTTTGGCTTAGGTTTAACCCGCCTTGCCATGATGAAATACGGCGTCAAGGACATTCGGGATCTCAATTCCGGAAGCCTTAAAACGATGGCGCAGTTTACCGACGACGAATAAGGAAAGGAGAACGAAATACAATGTTTTTATCAATGAATTGGTTATCCGACTATGTGGATTTTTCCGGGTTGGATAAATTAAAACTGATCCATCAATTTTCCCTTTCCACCGCCGAGGTTGAAAACGAAATCTTCTTCAAGGGCAGTGATATTGAGGGAATTGTTCTGGCTGAAATCAAAGAAGTGACCGAGCATCCCGAATCCAAGAAACTGCATCTTTTGAAGGTGGATATGGGTAGCGGCGAGCTGCAAGACGTTGTCTGCGGCGCACCGAATGTTCGGGTCGGTATGAAAACCGCCTTTGCTCCCTTGGGCGCAAAGATCGGCGAGATCACCATCGCCCCCCGCGCGTTGGCGGGCTACACCTCCAACGGTATGTGTTGCTCTGAAAAAGAGTTGGGCATTTCCGAATACCACGAAGGCATTATGGATATCACCGAAGACTATCCGCTGGGTACCCCCATCAAAGAGATCTATGATATCGACGATATCATCTTCGAAGTAGATAATAAATCCCTGACCAACCGCCCCGACCTTTGGGGTCACTATGGTATCGCCCGCGAATTTGCGGCATTGATCGACCGCCCCTTGAAGCCTTTGGATTGCGTGGATCTGGCGGCATATGATCATCTGCCCAAGGTGGATATGAAGATCGAAGATCCCCTTTGCCAGCGCTATTCCTGCTTGCAGGTGGAAAATATCACCAAGACCGTCAGCCCGATGAATATGCGAATCCGCCTTTATTACTGCGGTATGCGCGCCATCAACCTGCTGGCCGACTTGACCAACTACTTGATGCTGGAAATGGGCCAGCCGATGCACGCCTTCGATTCC
The DNA here is from genome assembly GCA_937881855.1 of uncultured Clostridia bacterium. Taxonomy (GTDB): domain Bacteria; phylum Bacillota; class Clostridia; order Oscillospirales; family QAKW01; genus QAKW01. Next base: position 12,183 of record CALGEL010000105.1, read on the forward strand.
CGCAAGGTGGAAAAAATCCGCATTAAGCGCTTTGATGCGCCCCATACCTTCCGCACATTAGACGGTGTGGATCGCAATTGCGACGAAAACACCCTGATGATCTGCAACGATAATACCCCCGTTGCCATCGCAGGTATTATGGGCGGATTGGATAGCGAGATTGTGGAAGATACCACCCGCCTGACCTTGGAATCGGCCACCTTCGATGCGGTCAGCATCCGCAAGAGTACTGTCCGCTTGGGGCATCGCACCGATGCATCGATGCGCTATGAAAAATGCCTTGATCCCGAAATGACCGTTCCCGCCATCGCCCGTTTTGTTCGGCTTCTGACCGAGATCGATGGCGGTGTGCAGGTCGTTTCCGCGCTGACCGATGAATATGCATTCAAATACCCTGTGCGGGAACTTTCCTTTGATAAGAAATTTGTCGACCGCTATACCGGCATTGAAATCTCCAACGAAACCATCGAAAAAACTTTGACCGCTTTGGGCTTTAAGGTGACCGTTTCGGGCGATCATTTTGATGTGACCGTCCCTTCCCATCGCGCCACCAAGGACGTCACCCTGAAAGCAGACATTATCGAAGAAATCACCCGCATTTACGGGTATGACAACTTTGATGTTCATACCGCCAACGCACCGCTCTACCCTGTCCGCGTTGCGGAAGAAAAGACGCTGGAAGATAAGATCAAGGATCTTTTGGTCAAACGCTTCTCTCTCCACGAGCTGCACTCTTACGTCTGGGCATACTACGATGAATACAAAGAACTCGGCATCGAAGTGGAAGACAACATTAAGTTGGTCAACGCCACCAACCCCAATATTGAAACCATCCGCCGTTCCATCATCCCCACCCAGCTTTGCCAGGTTAAGACCAACACCGCTTATGCATCATCCTTCGGTGTCTTTGAAATCGGGCGGGTGGTCAATGGCCTGAAAGAGAATGGGCTTTGCGACGAACGCAAAAAGCTTTGCATCACCCTCTTTGATAAGACCAAGAGCGTGGAAGCCCTTTACTTTGAACTGCGGGATATTCTGGCAATTATGGCGGATGATCTGCGTCATACCGCGCTGACCTTCGCACCGGCGCAAGCGACCAAATCCTATCAGCATCCCCGCAATCTGAACAAGATCTTTATCAACGGCATTGAATTGGGCGAGATGGGGATCTGCCATCCCACCATCGGCAAAAAGATTGATAAGAAGGCGGCGATTGTCTTTGCTGAAATCGATGTGGCAACCTTTGCCGAGCAAGCCAATATCTCCATCAAATATCAAGAGCCTTCCAAATATCCAGAGATGGAGATCGACGTCACCTTTATCAGCGAAAAATTTGCCCCCATCGGCGAGGCCATCGCCAAGGCCAACTGCCCCTGGGTCAAGTCGGTGAAGGTCTACGACACCTATCAGGATGAGAGCGGCAAATCCATCACCATCCGCATCCTTTTCTCCGATAACGAGCGTACCTTGACCAAGGACGAAGTTATGGCGGTCATCGACAATATTATTGCCGATCTGGACGCCCAAGGAATCCCGATGAAAAAATAACTTGTATTCTTTTTGAAATCGGTATATAATTAGGATATAGGAGGTTTGAACCGATGAGACAAGAAACGATTTCCTTTAAAATCAAAAAAGACGAGCAATTGGAAATGCGGGACATTCTTGCTACCGTTTACGATGCTCTGAAAGAAAAAGGATATAACCCCCTGAACCAGATCGTTGGTTATATTTTGAGCGAAGACCCCACCTACATTACCAATCATAATAACGCCCGCGCCCTGATCCGCAAGATTGATCGGGATGAGCTTTTGGGCGAGTTGGTAAAATCTTATCTGGACAACTAAAAACGAAATCTCCGCAGTGCTTTGGCACTGCGGAATTTTTATTGACCTTTTTTCAATGAAAGTATATAATAAAGTTGTTATTTCGATATTTTTTTAAAGGAGTCCTTTATGTTTGATATTCAAAAAGCAGACCAAAAAGCATTGGAGATGATCGCTCCCGCGGTAAAAGAAGCGGAAGAGATTGCCTTTTTCACCACCGAGCGGGTGATGGAAGCCTTTCGTGAAGAGCGGGTCAGCGAAGCGCATTTCGCAGGCTCCACCGGCTATGGCTATGGTGATCGCGGGCGGGATACCTTGGATAAGGTGTTTGCGCGGGCGCTGGAAGCGCAAGATGCCTTGGTCCGCCCCCATTTTATTTCCGGCACCCATACTCTGACAGTGGCGCTTTTCGGTGTTCTGCGCCCCGGTGATATTATGCTTGCCGCCACCGGCAAGCCCTACGATACCTTGGATGAAGTCATTGGTCTGCAACCCAACGGGGACGGTTCGCTGGCGGATTTCGGCATCGAATATCAGCAGCTGGATCTCAAAGACGGTGAGATCGATTATACAGGCCTGGAAAAAGCCTTGGAGCAGCCCAAGGTCAAAATGGTCTTTTTGCAAAAATCCAAGGGCTATCAGGACCGCCCCACCTTATCTTCCAAAGAGATCGGGCGGGTGGCGCAGTTTGTCCACGAGATCCGCTCCGATGTTATCGTGATGGTGGATAACTGCTACGGCGAATTCTGCGAACGGCACGAACCCACCTATTACGGTGCCGACCTGATGGCAGGCTCCTTAATCAAAAATGCCGGCGGCGGCATCGCCCCCACCGGCGGCTACATTGCAGGGCGGACCGACCTGATCGAGCTTTGCGCCTATCGGCTGACTTCGGCAGGTATCGGGCGGGAAAGCGGATGCACCTTAAATGTTTTGAGAGAACTGTATCAAGGGTTGTTTTTAGCCCCCCACGTTGTTCTGCAAGCCAAAAAGACCGCGATGTATGCCGCGGCGATGTTGGAGCAGATGGGTTGCGAGTGTGCCCCTGCCCACGATGCCCCCCGCTATGATATTATCCAATCCCTGATCGTAGGCTCCCCAGAGCGAATGTTGGCCTTCTGCAAAGGCATTCAGGCAGGCTCGCCGGTGGATAGCTTTGTCACCCCCGAAGCGTGGGATATGCCGGGCTATGATGCCCCTGTTGTTATGGCGGCGGGCGCCTTTGTGATGGGCGCTTCGATTGAACTTTCCGCCGATGGCCCCATCAAACCGCCCTATATCGTCTTTCTCCAAGGCGGACTGACCTTTGAGAGCGGTCGGTTGGGTATTTTAAGAGCCATTAAAGAAATCAACGAACAAAACTAATCAAATTTTCAAAGATTTCAAGGGTGTTCGTCAATAATTTAATCAAAAACACAAACATTATTGATTGACAGTATTCTTGATTGGATGTATAATAAAATCAACATAAATAAATAACAAAAGGAGATTCAAAAGATGAAGATTCGCGCTGTTTTAATGGATATGGACGGCACCGCTCTGGGCAAGGGCCAAGTTGCCATTTCGATGAAGAATATGGCGGCTATCCAAAAGGCAATCGAGATGGGTGTTCATATCATTCCCTGCACCGGTCGTGTTTTTGATATGATGCCTCCCCAGCTGCTGACCCAACCCGGTGTTCGCTACTATATCACCTGCCATGGTGCCCGCGTATACGATCGGGAGACCGGCGAGACCCTTTATGAAGATACCATCCCCGCCGAGCAATCCGCCGAGCTGATGAAGATGCTGGAAGGCAAAGGCTATTATAACGAAGTCGCCGCCGATGCTACCATCTATTTTGAAAAGGCTGTTACCGAGCCCTTCGATATGAAGGTCGTTCCCGAGCATCATATCTGGTATCTGCGGGACCATTGCTATAAAGAAGTGGAGAAGCCCTCCGAGTATTTCCTTAAAAATAACATCGCTGTCGAGAAGATGAACATCTATGGCATCCCTGCCGAAGAGCAGCAAGAGATCTATGATGCCATCACCGCTTGCGATTATATCGGCCATACCCGCCCCGGCGCAGGCGCAAACCTGGAATTTTTGCACGCCGGCTTGGATAAGCTTTGCGCAGTCGATGTCGTTTTGGAAAAATTGGGTCTTACCTGGGAAGAATGCCTTGCTATCGGCGATAGCAGCAGCGATTATGCCATCATCCAAAAGAGCGGTGTCGGCATCGCGATGGGCAACGCTCCCGATAATATCAAAGCCGTTGCCGACGATGTCACCGGTCTTAATACCGAAGATGGCTTGGCACAAGCGTTTGAAAAATACATATTTTAAAATAAGGTGACAAGAGTAATCCGAACCTGCATCAAAGCAGGATATTTCGGTGCTTTTCACTTATTTTTCTTTGATCGGCGGCAGCCGATCTGCATAAAAGATAGAGCAAAAATCCCTCGAAATCTCCTTGCTTTGAGGTCAAAGATTTTAAAAAAACGGATTTGCGCTCAATCAAGGCATAAAAACAGCTAATGCTTTGTGCATTGGCGAGTATTTTAACGAAGGGTGAGCGGAAATCCGCTTTTTTAAAACAAGGTCGGATTATTCTTGTCACCTTATGAGGATATCATTATGAGCAAGAAATTTTTAGTCTGCATCGATTCCGACGGTTGCGCTTTTGATACGATGGAAGTTAAGCACAAGGAGTGTTTCTGCCCCGCCTATATCAACTATTTCGGTTTGCAACCGGTCTCCAAATATGCCCGTGATGCTTGGGATTTTGCCAATCTTTATTCCCGCTATCGCGGCATCCACCGTATCCTTGCTCTGCTCAAAGCGCTGGATGTTTTGGAAGATCGCGCCGAGGTCAAGGAACGCAAGTTCACTCCCCCCGCGCTGAAAGAACTGCGCGCTTATGTGGACGCAGGATTGCCTTTGAGCCATACCGGCTTGGAGGAATACTTAAAAGAGCATCCCGAATCGCAGGAGATCCGCACCACGTTGGAATGGTCCATCAACGTCAATGATCGTGTTTCCGAGTTGGTGCACGGTGTACCGCCCTTCCCCTATGTTCGCGAACGTTTGGAAAAACTGCATGAGCAAGCAGATATCGTTATCGTTTCCGCCACCCAGCAATTAGCCTTGGAGCGTGAATGGGGCGAGAATGGTCTGCTGGATTTGATCACCGCAGTGAAGGGTCAAGAAAGCGGCAATAAGACCGAGATCATTGCATCCTTGAAGGACCAATATGGTCCCGATTGCGTTTTGATGATCGGCGATGCCCCCGGCGACCTTAAAGCCGCCAAGGCCAATAACGCGCTGTTCTACCCCATCTGCCCCGATAAAGAAGCAGAAAGCTGGGCAAACTTCGGCGACTGTATGGACGCCTTCTTCGCAGGCACCTACGCCGGCGAAAAAGAAGAAGCCAACATCGCCTACTTCAACACTCTCTTGCCCGAACAACCCTATTGGGTCGCCAACCGCGACTAATCGCATTAACTTTTCCAATATATCGCAAAACCCGCCTCTATCGAGGCGGGTTTTGTTTTTTTGCATTTTTTAAAGATGGATGCGTAATATAATAAAAACATTATTTTTAAAGGGAGTAAATTATGACCATCGATCTGAACGGACATACCGAGAATAAATATTTCGGGACCGACGGGTTCCGCGGGGAAGCCAATGTCACCCTGACTTCAATGCACGCCTATCGTATCGGGCGGTTTTTGGGTTGGTACTTTGCCAATCCCATTTCGGGCTGCACAAAGCAAAATTACCGCCCCCGCATTGTTATCGGCAAGGATACCCGCCGCTCCAGCTATATGTTTGAATATTCTCTGGTAGGCGGTCTGGTAGCTTCCGGCGCCGATGCCTATCTGCTTCACGT
>CALGEL010000106.1 GCA_937881855.1 uncultured Clostridia bacterium
TGGGCGCGCCGTCGACCGAACAAAAATTTCGGGTTACCGCAAAGGGCTTGTTGATTGATACTTGGAAAAAGGAAATCTAAAAAGCAAGGTAGATTAGCAATGTGCGCCTGTGGCACCTTGCTCTTAACGCCGTCTACTGAAGGTGCACCAAAGAAAAAAGACCATCAACCGATGGTCTTTTTTCTTTGAATAATTAACATAATGGCCGGGATCAATGTTAGTTGTAACAGAATACCGGGGATGGCGTTCAAAATGGTTTCTGCCAGAAAATAAGAAAAGGTAAAGACTTTGAAATTAAAACCCAATAATAAAATTTGAGCAATCGCCCAAAGCACTCTGCCTGCCGGCAAGGCAACGCCCAAGGTGGCATAAACAGATCCGATATTTTTGCGCTTAAATTTGGAATAAACCCATCCGCAGATAAAACCATATGCCATCAGTTCCACCGCCATTGCCAAGGCACGGGGATAGAGATTGGGCATTCCGAAAAGAAAGGAGCGCAGGATGGGTGCCAAGGCACCTGCGGCAGCTCCGTATTTTTGGCCGCAGATCAGCCCGCAAAGAAGGATGGGCAGATGCATCGGGAGAAGCATATTCCCCAATGTGTCCAACTGCATAGTCAAGGATGGCAGCAGCATGGCAAGGGCAAGGAATAAAGCGGCGAGTATTAAATTTAAATACTGTTTAGTTTTCATAGATTTTATTATAGCAATTCGGCGCATCGCTGTCAAATGTTGGTTGCATTCCGCGTTGTTGTCTGTTATAATGGGGGCAATAAGTAAAAGGGGTGCTATATGGCAGAAGATATTTTGTTTTCCAAAAAAGATTTTATCTTTTCCTATCGAGTCGGCGCGGTATTGTATCGCGACGGTAAGATTTTATTGCAACGCAGCTTAGGGGATGAAGGCTATACGCTACCCGGCGGGCAGGTTGCCTTTGGGGAATTCAGCCAAAAGACGCTGGCGCGAGAATTGATGGATCAGACCGGCGCCGCCATTAAAGTCGGCAGATTGTGTGCAGTGGCAGAAGTGTTTTCTCAAGGGCAAAAACCTTGCCAGCAAATCAATTTATATTATCTTGCTACATTGAAGAATTCGGACGCTTTACCCCAAGGTTTGTTCCATGCTTATGATTCATTGGGAAGAGAACGTCAAGATTTGGAATTTTCGTGGCACTCTTTGGATGAACTGGATCGCTTGAAGATCCATCCCCATTGCATTAAGCCTTATTTAAAGGAGATGCCTGATTCGGTGGTGCATTTGCAACAGAATATGGAGGAATAAATGGAACCGAAAGATTATATTGTTTCTAAAATCGAAGGCGAATATGCCACTTTGAAGAACATCAACGACGGCGGTGAAATTTTTATCGCAATGGCCTTGCTTCCGGAAGGGGTAGATATCGGAAGTCGCCTTCATTTTGAAAATTTTGAGTATACATTATTATAAAAAAGAACCGAAGCCTTTGGGGCTTCGGTTCTTTTTTGAGTCCGCCGAGCAAATTGCAGCTGCTCAGTCGGGGGAAGGGGCACGATCGCGTTTTTGGTTTCGAATCCCGCTGCATGAAAAACGTCCGAAAGACGAACGCATGCCACCATCCGCTTGGCAAAACGGCGATGATGAGAGCGTATCTCTCAAGATTTTCTTCCGCTGCAGCCTGCCCGCCGTTTTTCTATCGCAGGTGGAGCGTTTCCATCAAGTTTTGCATTTTTCTTAAGAAGTGAAATGCAAAACTGTTGCGCGAAGCAGCTTCCTTCGCAAACTTCCATTCCCTTGGGACGATAGTATTTTGACACATAGAGAAAAAAATATACACAGAAAAGAAAAAACTTTTCTGTGTATTTTTTAATCGTCTAAATTGGGAAGATCAATGGTTTTAAAATCAGGAATATAAGGTTTCGGCGGTGTTCTGCGTAACGGTGTATATAAAAATTTGGAGCAAGAGCCGTTGGACTTGACCAACCCTTTTTTGGAACAGATAATGTCCTCAGTTCCCAAAATCGGCTTGCCATGCTCACAATATGCGCAAATTTTCTCGATATCTGCGGAAAAGATCATAGGTATCTCCTTCTTTTGTGCTGTATGAAATCATTATAACGCCTTTTTCGAAATTTGTCAAAAGAAATCCAAAAAAACAGGACACCGAAGGAGATATATAGAACCATTAGATGATTATTTATTATCAAATACAAAAGGGTCGGCATCAAAACACCATAAAGAATTTTTCCGCAACACATTGGCATAATTGGCAACCGCGCTTGCGCCAGAAAGGATGCGTTTTGCAGCAAAACCGAGATTCCGGAAAAACCAATCATCGCTCCGCATAGCAACAGCTGATCGCTGTTTAATTTGGAGATGCCGCCGGTTAATTCAAGGAATCCGTGGATAAATTTAAACCATCCAAAGGGCTTCATTGGTGCAGCCAAAGCAGAGAAAAGGCAGATGTATCCGGTTAACCCTAAACATCCGATTGTGGCATTGGAAATGCCGGTGCCGAGAATGATAAAGACGGACTCTGTCGAGCCGCCGATGCTTTTGCATGGGATCAATGCATCGCTGAGATACGCAATAAGAAAAGAGATCAAACTCTGTATGATAAAAAAGTAAACACCGACCCTTAAATTGCCAAAGAGTTTTCCGCCAACATATAAAATCAAAAAAGCCGGCGAAGCATTGGCGGAGCAAAGGGAAAGCGCAACGGCGGTTCTGCGGTCGATTAGTTCGCGCTGATAGGCGCGACAGACTGATTTAATTCCCAAAGGAAATCCGCATAACTGCGCGGTGATCCAAAGCGTATGATTGGGTGGCAGGGGTAAATACTCCAAAAGTTCTGCAAGGGTCCCGCAAACCACAGCGGAAGGAAAGAGAGCAGGCAATGCCGAGCGGTAAGCCAGTTGCAATCCATCCCCGATCCCTTCGCCCGCTTGACGCCCCAAAATCATAAGCATCGGAAAGGAAAAAAGTAATGATAATGCAAATAAACTCTTTAAATATTTTTTCATATTAAAACCTATGAGCGGGGCATAAAAATAATAACACAGAAAGGATGATCAGATGGGTAGAAACAAAGCAAAATTCAAGGGTGTCAACCCTTGGAAACGTATGGCAAAATGTATGGACCTGCCTGAATTTGCAGTCGGGCTGGATGAATGTGTTGAAATCTGGGGCGGAAATACCGTGCAGGTGGAAGGTGCAGGCGGTATCCATACTTATGAAACGGATGTGGTGAAGGTACATATGAAAAATTACTTGCTGGTATTGCATGGAGAGGCCTTTGATTTAACTCATTTTTCAGATGGTTGCCTACAAATTCGCGGTAAATTACAAAGTGTAAGTTGGGAGGCGGAATGAGTGTTTAATCTAATGGCGTTTTTCGGAGGCAGAGTGGATCTGGAACTGCGGGGAAACCAAATCGAAGGATTTATCAATCGTGTGCATCGGGAGAAGATTTCGCTATATAATCCCCGCAGAGATGCAAATAATAAATTATATTGCACTGTTCCCGCCCGAAGTTTTAAAAGATTGCGTGTTCCCGCCTTCAAAACAGCCACCAAAGTGAAAATTTTAAAAAAGAGAGGTTTTTTTATAGCCATTCGACCATTTCAGCGTCGTTGGGGAATGATAGCGGGGCTGGCTGTGTTTATCGGCATTATATTCTTTTGTTCGGGCTTTGTTTGGCAGATTGAAGTATCAGGGTGCGAAGAAACATCATACACCCAGATCCTTGCCGACTTGGATGGGCTGGGGCTTAGGATCGGTTGCCGTAATACCTTGGATGTTGGGAAGATCGAAAATAAATATTTGCTGGGGAATGAAAAACTTTCTTGGATGTCGATCAATATTCGCGGCACCACCGCTTATGTAGAAGTCAAAGAACAGGGAACTCCGCCGCAGATGTTGGATGAATCCGTCCCAACCAATGTTTACGCCGCGCGGGACGGCATCATTCTATCAATTCAGGATTATGCCGGCAGTCGCTGTGTGGAAGTGGGGCAGGCGGTCTCGGCGGGAGATTTGCTGGTCAGCGGGGATTGGACCGATAAATACGGTGTTCGTCGGTTGATTCATTGCAATGCGACTGTGCGGGCGGAAACCCGCCGCGAAATCGAAGAAAAGGTTCTTTTTGAAGAGAACGTTCGTCAAAAAACAGGGGAAAAGAAGAAAAAATACCGAATTTCTTTGTGGAAATGGAAGATTCCTCTTTATTTTAAAGAAACTTTCGGCTATAATGAATATGATACGATGGTAAAGGTATGCCCATTGCGTATCGGTGCATTTGCCTTCCCGATTCGCTGGGAGATCATCACCGCCGAAGAGATTCAACCGGCGGTGTTGCATCGCTCGAAAGAGCAGGCGCGTAAGATCGCTCAAAGCCGCTTGGATTTTTATCAATCCGACCGATTGGCGAACGCAGTAATTTATAAATGCGATGTGCAGGAAACCATAACCAAAGATGCGCTGATTTTAAGTGCAATATTCTATTGTGAGGAAGAGATCGGTCTTGAATTACCGATCGAGTAAAAATGTATGCAAAAGAATTTTAAAAACCCCGAAATAGCCTTGATTCCCAATGTTTTCGGCGCTTTTGACGAGAATGTAGGCATTTTGGAATCGGAATTGGATATTCGGCTGATCAACCGCGATGAGCATTTGGTGCTGAGCGGGGAAGAGGCTAATGTGGAGATGGCGGCGGTCGTTTTGGAAAATCTCTTTGCCTTGGCGGCGCGCGGGGAATTGATCGATGTTCAAAAGGTAAGATATTTGATCCATCTGGCGCGGGAAGATGCAAGCACCAACGTGGTCAAAGCGTTGGACGAATGTATCTGTATTACTACCCGCGGCAAGCCGATCAAGCCCAAAACCATCGCCCAGAAAGACTATGTAGAATGCATCCATAAAAATGTGGTCACCTTCGGTGTCGGCCCTGCGGGAACAGGTAAGACCTACCTTGCGGTGGCATTGGCGGTGGCGGCGCTCAAATCCAAGCAGGTAGCAAAGATCGTGCTGACCCGTCCCGCGGTGGAAGCGGGGGAAAAGCTGGGCTTTTTGCCCGGTGATCTGCAAAACAAGGTCGATCCATATCTCCGCCCGCTCTACGATGCACTGTTTGAAATGTTGGGTCCTGAAACTGTTGCAGGATATATGGAAAAGAATATTATTGAGATCGCTCCGCTGGCCTATATGCGGGGCAGAACGCTGGACAATAGCTTTATTATTTTAGACGAAGCGCAAAATACCAGCATAGAGCAGATGAAGATGTTTTTGACCCGCTTCGGTTTTAATTCCAAAATTGTCGTCACCGGCGACCCCACCCAGATCGATCTGGACGGAAAGCCCTCGGGGTTGATGCACGCGCTGAAAATTTTGAAGGAGATCGAGCAGATCGGTATCCATCGCTTTGAAAAGAAGGATATCGTCCGCCACGCTTTGGTCCAGAAGATCGTGGACGCTTATGAAAGTAACGAAGGAAAGAAAAAATGAATGTAATCATCTCAATGGAAGAACCCCAATATGAGCAGTTGATCGAAAAGTCGATCCGCGCCGCACTGGACTATGAGCAGTTTCCAAATGATGCGGAGATCGAAGTGTTGTTTGCAACCTTAGAAGAAATTCATCAGATCAACTTGCAGCAACGCTCTATCGACCGCCCTACCGACGTGCTCTCTTTTCCAATGGAAGAAGATCCCTTTACCGCCGAGCCGGAGATTCCCGGTGGTGCTGTCTTTTTGGGAAGTATGGTTTTATGCCTTGAAAAAGCCAAAGCACAGGCAGAGGAATACGGTCATTCATTGGAGCGGGAGATCGCATTCCTGACCGTACATAGTGTATTGCACCTGCTGGGCTACGACCACGAGCTGGGCAAAGCGGAGGAAGAAGAAATGTTTGCCCGACAGGAAGAGATTTTGAAAGGAATGGGGCTGACACGATGAGAAGTTTTTTAAAAAGTTTTTGCTATGCTTTTCGCGGCATCGGTTATCAACTTACCTATGAGCGTAATTTTCGTATCCATTGCTTTGCCGCGCTCACTATCTGCTTGGCAGCCGCGCTCTTCTATGAGTTTTCTTCATTGGAATGGTGCCTTTTGGTGTTGCAGATCTGCTTGGTTATAGGCGTGGAAAGTCTCAATACCGCCATCGAACAGACCGATAATAAAATCACAACAGAACCTTCCAAACATATTCGCCGTGCCAAGGATTCCGCCGCTGCCGCAGTGTTGATCTTTGCCATCGGTTCGCTGGTGTTGGCCTATCATCTCTTTTGGGACGTTCAGGTGTTTCGAGAAATTATCGCTTTTTTCAGCGTTTGGTATTATGCGCTTTTGTTGTTCGTCTATGTCGCAATTATTTTAATTTTTGTATTTTGCAGAAAAACATATAAAAAAGGAAAATAAATTATGTCAACCAAAACAGTCTTTGCAACCTTGATGGGTCGGCCCAATGTGGGCAAATCTACCTTGCTCAATAAAATAATCGGCGAAAAGATCTCCATCGTTTCTCCGAAGCCGCAAACCACCCGCACTCGTATTACAGGGATTTTAACCAAAGCCGATGTGCAGTATATCTTTTTGGATATGCCGGGCTTTATCACAGGAAAATCGGGGCTGGGCAAACGGATGGAGCAGACCGTCAGCGATACGGTGGATGAAACTGAGATTGCTCTGTTTGTTGCCGAAGCCAAAGCGCCCAATGAAGCGGAAAAGCGGATGCTTGCGCGGTTGAAAGGGATGGGTGTTCCCGCCTTTTTGATTTTAAATAAAGTCGATGCGATTCCCAAGGAAAAGATTTTATCGGCAATCGCAGCCTTTACCGCCGAATTCGAATTTGATGCGGTAATCCCTTTAAGCGCCAAAAACGGCGATGGGGTAGAGATCCTGCTCCAAGAATTGGAACAGCGAGCCGAAGAGTCGCCCTTCTTCTTTGATGAAGACCAACTCAGCGACCAAAGCGAAGCGGTCTTTTCTTGCGAAGTGGTGCGGGAGAAGATGCTGTATCTTTTGGGTCAGGAAGTTCCCCACGGAGTTGCTTTGGCGGTGGATGCCTTTGAAGAAGAGAACGATCTGATTTCTATATATATCGTCATTTATTGCTCAAAAGAGTCCCATAAGGGAATGATCATTGGCAAAAATGGATCTAAACTCAAAGAGATCAGCAGTCGTGCCCGCGAAGAATTGGAGCAGCATTTTGGCAAAAAAGTCTTTTTGAAATGCTTTGTCAAGGTCAAGCGCGATTGGGAAAATAACGCAGGTCTTTTGGATTCTCTCGGATTCTCTCAAGAGTAAAAATTTACTATCACTTTTTTCATCGTTAAAAGATAAACTATGAATGAGGTGATAGTAATGGAAAAACAGCAAGCGTGGAAAGAATTTATTGAATCCGGTAGCGTAGAAGCCTATCTGCGCTATACCGCGCTGGAAAATAAGAAGGAAAACGGATATGACGCGCAAAGTCAAAGGGATTCTGCTGCGGATGGGTCAAACCGTTCATGACGAAAAGGTTTTAACCGTCCTGACCGAGCAGATGGGCTGTATCTCGGTGTTCGCTAAGGTCAGCCGCAAAAAAATGCAATACGATCAGTTCTATTATGGCGAGTGGGTGCTTTATGAAACAGCCGGCGGGAATTATTTGCTCAATTCTTTCTCGCTCGAAGAACCCTTCCACGCGCTCAAAGAGCAGATGGAGAATACTTTTCTGGCAAGTTATTTTGCTCAGCTGGTGCTCCATTTTTGCAAGGGCGAACCGCGGGAAACAGGGGTTCTGCTCTCGCTACTCTTGAACGGTCTTTATCTGCTCGGCAAGGGGAGAGCACCCTTGCTGGTCAAAAGCGTATTTGAACTCAAAGTAATGCAGTTGATGGGCTATTGCCCCACCCTTGCACCCTGCGAGCATGCGGGCGCTCACTTTGCGTTGGAAGATGGCAGTATTCTCTGTAATGCCTGCGCCATGCCCCATAAAACCGTCCCTGTGAGCAATACGACGGTGGCGGCGCTGGCGCATATACTTAATAATCAACCCGCCAAAGCGTATGGCTTTCAAATCCCCGAAGGGGAGTTGATTTTGCTTTCCAAACTAACAGAAGCGTTTCTTTTTTATCATCTGGAACTTCGCTCTTCAGCTTTGGAAATGTGGAAGGAAATGAAATGAGTAACCGAAATTTGTTCTATTATAAAAAATCGCTGGGCGCTTTGGAATATTTCAAGGTGTTGGAGCAGGCGGCATCCCGCTGTGTCACCGAAGAAGCGGCGGCAAGATTAAAGGAACTGCTACCGCTTTTTGACCGCCCCTGCGCCCAAACCCAGATCGAGCAGACTGCGGCGGCGATGCGCCTTTTGGAGCGTAGCCCCCGCTTTCCCTTAAATCGCCTTTCGGAAAACCTGCCGTTATACATAAGTAAAGCGGAAAAAGGCATCACCTTGGGTAGCCGAGAGCTGATGGCGGCGGGTAGTCTGCTCAAAACCGGCAAAGATCTCCTGCGTTATTATGGGGATAAAAATTTTGATACCCCTTCGCTCGACCTGTTTTTTGAGCAACTTTATGAAGATCAAAAACTCTATGAGCAGATCGACCGCACCTTCATCACCGAAGAACTGATCGCCGACGATGCTTCGCCCGCCTTGGCGTCCATTCGTCGAAAAATTGCTAATACCGCAAGCGGTATCAAAAGCTCTTTGGAAAAATATATCCGCTCGCCCGAAGTGGCAAAATCCTTGCAGGAACCCATCGTCACCTTGCGTTATGACCGCTATGTTGTCCCTGTCCGCGCCGATAACCGCGGTGAAGTCAAGGGCTTATTGCACGATACTTCCAATAGCGGCGGAACCTTGTTTATCGAGCCGTTTTTTGTGGTGGAAGGGAATAACCAGATCCGTAAATTGGAAGCGGAAGAAAAGGCGGAAATCGCCCGCATTTTGGAAGAGTTGACCCAAAAAATTACCGAGATCGCGGCCCCCTTGCTCCAATCCTATCGTACCATCGTTTCGCTGGATATGATATTTGCCAAGGCAAAATACGCCGCCGATGCCAACGCCTGCCCGCCCGAACTGACCGGGGATAAGACGATTGATATCCGTCACGCCCGCCATCCGATGATCCCCAAAGAGCAGATGGTGCCGTTGGATATCCGTATGGGTGATGGGGTAGATACCGTAGTCATCACCGGCCCCAATACAGGCGGTAAGACCGTATTTTTAAAAACACTCGGCTTGCTGACCTTGATGGCGAAAGCGGGCTTTCTGATCCCCGCCGAAGAAGCCAAGATCTATATCTTCGATCGGGTCTATGCCGATATTGGGGACGAGCAGTCCATCGAGCAATCCCTTTCGACCTTTTCTTCCCATTTGAAGAATATCCGTAATATTATGCAGCATAGCGATGCCGAAAGCTTGGTTCTGTTCGATGAGCTGGGCAATGGTACCGACCCTGTGGAAGGCGCCGCCTTGGCGGTCTCTATTATTGAGCGATTGCGGGGGATGGGTTGTTATGTGGCGGCAACCACCCATTATAGCGAACTCAAAACCTATGCCTTGACGCACCAAGGGGTGCAAAATGCATCCTTTGCCTTCGATTTGGAGAGTTTAAGCCCCACCTATCGGTTGCAGATGGGGATCCCCGGAAAGTCCTATGCCTTTGAAATTTCTAAGCATTTGGGTCTGCCCGATGATGTCATCACCGATGCCCAAGGGAGACTTGGGGAATCGGACCAGCAGTTGGAAAAGGTCATCGACCGCCTCCAACAAGAACGGAATAAATATGAAGACCAACTCGCCAAATTGGGCGAAGATCGTTTGGCGCTCAAAAAAGAGCGAGACGCCCTTGCCGAAGAGCGTAAAAAACTAATGGCAGGCGCCGATCGTGAAGTTGCCGACGCTCAGCGTAAGGCAAGAAGCTTGGTGGAAAATGCCCGCCGCCAAGCCGATGATTTCTTAAAGCAACTCAAAGAAAAGCAGGAGCAGCTCGATAAAGCCACAGCTCAGGCATTGAGAAGCGGTATCAAGAGCGGCTCGGCAAAACTGCTGGACCATATCGGCGGCGATACCGCCCCCGACCGCAAAGGCGAAGCCCTTCAAGGCGAACTTAAAGTCGGGATGCGGGTCTATGTGGCAAAAATGAACCGCAACGCCACCGTTCTGGCGCTCTTGGGCAATCAAGTGCAGGTGGATTGCGGCGGTATCCGCTTAAAGATCAGTAAAACAGAACTTTTTGCCCCCAAAGAAGAACCCAAAGAGAAAAAGACTTCGTCTGCCCGTATTCAGCGGAACGAAAGTCATTCGATGGCAAGAACCGAGCTGGATCTCCGCGGCGAGACCATCTTGGATGCGGAAGAGAAGATCGACCGCTTTCTCGATGCCGCTCTGCTGGACCATCTCCATTCTGTATCCATCATCCACGGTAAAGGCACCGGTGCCCTGCGCGCAGGGGTGCAGCAGTTTTTGAGAACCCATCCCTTGGTCAAGTCGTTCCGGCTGGGAGCCTACGGCGAAGGAGACTCGGGTATTACTGTGGTAGAATTAAAAGATTGATGCACAACCACTGAAATGGGCGCCTTTTCCGTCGTGCCACACCTCGGCATATCATTATATAGCCGAGGATACGCCCCAACGAAAAATCCATCCCATTTGATCGGTTTTAAATTCCTATAAAAAAGGAGTCCTGCAACGAGAACTCCTTAGTTTTAATTTTATAAGACGAATAAAAAGGAGGCCAAAACGGTCTCCTTTTTCTTTTTCGTTTCTATTGTTTTTAAACCGATCAAATGGGATGAGATTTTCGTTTTCTCTTCCCGCAAGACGTATGCGATACGTCAAGGGAAGAAAAACGGAAAGATCGCCCATTTCATCGGTTTTACTCATTGTAGCCGTTGGGGTTTAGTGATTGCCATCTCCATGTGTCACGACACATATCTTCGAGAGTTCTCTCTGCCACAAAGCCGATCTCTTCCCTTGCCTTATCGGGCCTTGCATAAAGGGCTTCCACATCGCCGGGGCGGCGGTCGACAATTTTATGGGGAATTTCTTTGCCGCAGGCTTTTTCAAAAGCGTGGACCATATCTAAAACGCTATATCCTTCGCCGGTTCCTAAATTATAGGTAAAGACACCGGTCTTACCTTCCTGCCCTTTCAGAGCGCAAAGGTGCCCTTTCGCCAGATCCACCACATGGATATAATCGCGGACACCGGTTCCGTCGGGGGTATCATAATCCCCGCCGAACACCGAAAGATATTCCCGCTTGCCGACCGCGACCTGCGCGATATAAGGCATCAAATTATTGGGAATGCCCTGCGGCGCTTCCCCGATCTTACCGCTCTCATGGGCACCGACGGGATTGAAGTACCGCAACAGAGTAATCGCCATCTCCGGCTCTGCCTTGGCAATATCGGTCAATAGGATCTCCTGCATCAGCTTGGTCTGACCATAGGGATTGGTGGCAGAAGTGGGAAAATCTTCTTGCAGGGGGACCCCCTTGCTATCCCCATAGACGGTGGCGGAAGAAGAAAAGACCAACCGCTTGACACCGTATTTTTTCATACTCGCCAGAATGTTCAAGGTTCCGACAAGATTGTTATTATAATAAAGCCAAGGTTTTTGACAGCTTTCGCCCACCGCTTTCAACCCCGCAAAATGGATCACCGCATCCACCTTCTCGGCTTCAAAAATGCGGTCCATTGCCATAGCGTCCAGCATATCGGCCTGATAGAATTTAAAATCCTTGCCGGTGATCTCCTTCACCCGCTCCAACGCCTTGGGGTGGCTATTATAGAAATTATCAAAGGCAACTACTTCGTAGCCTGCGTTCAGCAATTCCACAACGGTATGGGTGCCGATATAACCGGCTCCGCCGCTAACCAATACTTTCATTTTTATATTTTCCTTTATAAAATATCGCTCAATTCAATGCGAAGTTGGGACAAGGTGTTCTCCTTCGGCTCAGCCACCCATTCCGCCATCCGCGATCCGCTCGGAACGGTGGCCATCGGCAACATCAGTTTAAAGCAGGTCTGCCCGTCAAGGCGGCAATAGTCCATCGTTCCGCCCTGCAACTGCGCCAATTTCAGCGCGGTCGCCAAGCTAAATCCCAGCCCCATCGCACCTTTTTTATCGGCGGTACGATAGCCCCATTCAAATAACCGCGCAGGGTCTGCCGCACCTTCGCCATTATCTAAAACTTCGATAGATACCATCTCCCCTGCTCTTTGGGCGCGGATGGTGACCTTCCCATCCCCGAAACGATAGGCATTAGAGACCAACGCCGCCATCATCAATTCTAAATTTTCGGGCATTGCCTGCAAATAAAGATCGGCATCCACCGCTTGGATTTGGATTTCAAGATCCGATTTCAATTCGGTGACCGCCCGTGTAAATTCTTGCAAATAAGAGCCGACATGAAGGGGAACCATATAGTCCTTAACCCCGCTGCGATCCAACAGTTGATACAAATGGTTGCTCATCCGCAAGATATGCTGCACCTCTTTGCCCAGCTGCGCCCCTTCGGGAGAATCCAAGCCGAGCTGCTGGGCGGTTCCGTAGATACGGTTGAGATAGCCATTGAGTTTTGCCGAAGCATTGCGCAATACCTGCATTGCCGCCTGCTTTTCCTGCTGATGATCCCGCTCCGCCTGCACCACCAGATAGCGGCCGCCTTGGACTTCTTGCGGGATCAGGGAATAAAGAACACCGCCCTTGCAAACCGCCGCGCCACGCATCTGCTGCAAGGCTTGACGCCCCTCATTCTCGATGGTGGAAGTCGGAATTTCAAACGCATCGGCGGCCGCATTTTGCCAGACCGATGCCATAGCGTTATCATAGATAAAGGTTGCTTTCGGCAGATCGCCATAGAGCGATTCAAATAGCGTTCGAACTGCTTGCATCCTTTCTCCCCCTTACTAATAATTCTAATAATTCATTATAAAAGAAAAAACACCGTTTGTAAAGCATCTTCTTCTATTTTGCCCCTGCATATCAAGAAATATAAAAAAATAAAGGCCGCAAAAGCGACCTTTATCTGCAAAAAGATTCAACATAATAATCCAGCGCAGTTCGGATGACCTTTTTGGCCTCCTCCGCACTATGCACTTCGTCCACCACCGTATCTTTGCTCTCCAAGGCTTTATATACTTTGAAAAAATGGGACATTTCATCAAAGATATGCGCCGGCAGATCGGCAATGTCCTTATATTGATTATAGGTGGGATCGCCAAAGGGGATGGCGATAATCTTTTCATCGCGGCGTTCCCCATCCAGCATCGAAATATAGCCGATGGGATAGCAGCGCACCAAAGTCAGCGGTTCCAAACTCTCCGAGCAAAGCACCAAAACGTCCAAAGGATCGTTATCATCACCATAAGAGCGGGGAATAAAACCGTAGTTTGCGGGGTAATGGGTCGAGGTATAAAGAACACGATCCAGCATAATCAAGCCGGTTTCTTTATCGAGCTCGTATTTCTTTTTACTGCCCTTGGAGATTTCGATAACAGCCACAAAATCTTCGGGATTGATCCGCTTGGGATCAATATCATGCCAGATATTCATTCGATCATTTCCTTCCTTTTTTAGACAATTATAATCGATTTTTCCTCGAAAATCAACCCCTCACCCAAAACCGATCAAATGGAGTGGATTTTTCGATTTCTTCGGGCGACGGCGTATGTCGATACGGCGAGACCGAAAAATCGGAAAAGGCGCCAATTTCAACGGTTATAACAATTCTGCTATTTGAATTGCGTTTGTTGCTGCGCCCTTGCGTACCTGATCTCCGCAACACCAAATCTGCAATCCGCACTCATCGGTCAGATCCTTGCGAATTCTGCCGACAAAGACGAGATCCTGATCGGTGGTATCCAGCGGCATGGGATATTGCTTATTATTGAGATCGTCCACCAGCTTACAACCGGGAGCGGAAGCAATGATCTTTTGCGCATCTTCCACACTAATGGGTTTTTCGGTCTTAACGGTGACCGAGATGGAATGGCTGCGGACAACGGGAACGCGGATGCAGGTGCAGTTGACCAGAAGTTCAGGCAGGTGCATAATCTTGCGGCCTTCGTTTTGCATCTTCATCTCTTCGGAGGTATAGCCTTCAAAGGCTTCGCCGCCGATCTGGGGGATCAGGTTATAGGCGATCTGATAGGGGAACACCTTGGTCTCAAAATCCTTGCCTGCGGCAACGGCATTGACCTGCTCCATCAATTCCACAGGGCCTGCGGCACCGGCGCCGGAAACCGCCTGATAGGTAGAAGCGATCATCGCCTTGATGGGGCTGAGCTTATTCAGCGCATTGACGGCGGTGATGGTGATGATGGTGGAGCAGTTGGGGTTGGAGATGATGCCCTTATGGTTCTTGGCATCCTCGGCATTGACCTCGGGAACGATCAAGGGAACATCGGGGTCCATACGGAAGGCGCTGGAATTATCGACAAACACCGCGCCGGCCTTGACAATGGCGGGAGCCAATCTCTTGGCAAGTTCATTGGAAGCGGCGCCCAAAACGATGTCCATTCCTTCAAAAGCGTTTTCATCCGCCAATTCCACAGCGATCTTCTCGCCCTTAAACTCAATCAATTTACCGACACTGCGCTCGCTGGCCAGCAGCTTCAATTTCCCGATGGGGAAATTGCGCTCTTCCAGAACTTTCAGCATCTCGCGGCCCACCGCTCCGGTGGCGCCTAAAATCGCAACATTTTTCATCATTAAAAACTCCTTACGCTAAATCTCTATTATAAATTATGAACGAACCGCCGCAATAAATGCGCGGGGATCTTCTTCTTTGATTTCTTCCAGCAATTTTGCCATAGCGGCAACGCTCATCTTTTGGGTCAGCACCGCATCGCCCCAATCTTCTGCCTTAACCGCATCCTTTTTGGCGGAAGTGGTGCGCAGATAATATTGGAAGGAAACGATCTCGTTGGCGATGGCGCAGGGGGAACTCTCTTTGGAATAAAACTCTTCCTTGCCGCCTGCAATATCCAGCAGATCCTGCACCACATTGGCGCCGGTGGGATATCTGCCCGCGCCCTGACCGTAATAACTCATCCGACCGGTATAGGCGGTATCATAAGTAATCAAATTAAAGTTGGTGGGGACCGACGCGGTGATCGCATCGGCAGGGAACAAATTGGGCTGAACAAACGCCGCAACCTTTCCTTCTTCCTTGCAGGCCACACCCAGCAGCTTGCAGACCAAACCACGCTCCTTGAAATTCTTAATATCCCCATCGGTAATACTGCGGATACCGGCGGTGAAGATCTCGTTCACATTCAAAGATACATCAAAGGCGATATTGGCGGAAAGGAGCAGCTTATGCTTGACATCCAGACCGTCGATATCCGCCGAAGGATCGGCTTCCGCATAGCCCAGCGCCTGCGCTTCGGAAAGAGCAGTCTCAAAGGGAAGACCGTTTTGAGTCATATTGGAAAGGATATAGTTGGTGGTACCGTTCATAATGCCTTCCACTGCATTGACCGGCTCAATACGGCGAACCCGCTCCAATGCGGTCAGCCAACCGATACCGCCGCCCACCGCCGCAGTGCAACGAAACGCCACATTATTTTCCTTTGCCAATGCCAAAAGTTCATCATAATAGGTGGCAACCAGATATTTATTGGCAGTGACCACGTTCTTGCCCGCCTTCAATGCCGCAGAGACAAATTCATAAGCGGGATGCAAGCCGCCCATCACTTCCACAACGGTATCTACTTCGGCATCTTCAAAAAGGTCCTCTGCCCGATGGGTCAGTTCAGGGATATCCACATCCCGAATATCCAACACATATTTGATGGAAAGGTCGTCCAGCCCTTTTACCAATTCGTATACTCCGGCACCGATGGTACCGAATCCCATGAGTCCTATAACCATGTTTATCTCCTTTTGTCGTTCTGTTCCGTACAAAATCGTAATATGTCCACCATAGGTGGACATATGCTTTTTAAGTAAGAACAATATACCATATTTCTCTTTAAAAATCAAGAAAAATCCTTGAAAAATTGCGGTTTTTTTCATTTTTATGCGATTGACGATTTTTCATACCTGTGGTATAATTATTGAGTTAATATTGTTTATAAGGAGTTGAACCGATATGTTGCGAACAATCGGTATGATCCTTTACGTCGCAGGGTATTTATTGGTCTGCCTGCCCGCCTTGCTCAAAGCAAAGCTGCTGGAAAAGGATCCTATTCGGCACGAAGCCTATTGCCGCAAAAAAATTGTCAACTTTTGCCGTCGGGCTATCCGAGTGATGGGGATGGATTTGGAAATGCGGGGGTTGGAAAACATTCCCGACCATGCTACTCTGACCGCTTATAGTCATCAAAGCCTTTTGGATGCCTTCCCGCTGATCGCCCATATGCCCAACACCCAATCGATGGTTGCCAAAAAAGAGCTGGAATCCACTCCGCTGCTGGCTTCCTGGATGAAGGCGGGCAAATGCATCTTTATCGATCGATCTTCCCCGAGAGCGGGGATGCAATGCATTATGCAGGGTGTGGAGCTTTTGAAAAGCAATGTCAATGTCACCATCGCGCCGGAAGGGACTCGCAATAATGGCGGAGAACTTTTAGACTTTAAAGGCGGCGCCTTTATGATGGCCACCAAATCCGGCGCACCCATCCTGCCGGTCGCCATTGAAGGAACCAATCGAATGTTTGAAGGCAACGGCAAGCGGTTGCGTAAGGGGAAAGTCATTCTTTCCGTCCTGCCGCCCATCGAAACTATGGGGCTTTCCCGCCCCGAAGAAAAAGCGTTGCCCGAGCGGGTGCGCGCTATTATCAGTGAAGAACAAAAGAAACTCAAAGGAGAACTTTACCAATGAAAAAGATTGCCATTGTTGCGCTGGTCCTGATCGCCGCGCTCACCCTTTCTGCTTGCTCCTCTATCACTAAATTTTCCCAGATCAATCCCGATGACTATATCGAGCTGGGCAACTATGAAGGGTTGAAATTCCAAGATCGCTCAACCGAAGCCACCGACTTTGCTGTTCAGACCGAGCTGAATGCCGCCATGAGCGAGTTGGGATACAGTACTATGACCTATAATAACACCCAAGAGGGCGGTACGGTCAAAATCAACGACATTCTTGACATTGATTATAAAGGAATGAAAGACGGGGTTGCCTTTGAAGGCGGCACCGCCGAAGGTGCCGAGCTAACCATCGGCAGCGGTACTTTCATCCCCGGCTTTGAAGAGCAGTTGGTGGGTGTCAATGTGGGCGAGACGGTTAAGATCAACCTCACCTTCCCCGCCCAATATCAATCCGCCGAGCTTGCCGGTCAGGATGTTGTCTTCCAGGTCACTGTCAATGCCATCAACGGCAAGGTGGAATATCCCGAACTGACCGATAAAATCGCCAAAGAGATCGATAAAGATGTCAGCTCCGCCGAAGAACTGCTCCAAAAGACCAAAGAGAGTTTAGAAGAATCCAATAAAGACGAAGTGGATAAACTGAAAAAGAGCCGCCTTTGGAATCAGGTCTATGAAGGCTGCACCTTTAAAAAGGATCTGCCCGACTCCCTGCTCAAACCTTATATTGATTCCGTTCGTGCCACTTATGAGACTCAGGCCAAGCAATATAATTATGCATCTTTGGATGCGATGCTGGAAGCCAGCAAGGTATCCAAAAAGGATTTTGAAGAATCCATGAAGATCCAAGGCGAAGCGCAGGCGATCAATGTCCTGATCGGTTATGCCATCGCCAAAGCCGAGGGCTACACCCTTTCGGAAGAAGATTTCAACGAAAGCGCCAAAAAATATGCCACCGCCTATGGCTATTCCGATCCCAGCACCTATATCAATGCCAAGGGTCGCAGCCTGCTGGAAGAACAATTCGTTCTGGATTATGCGGTAGCAAAGATCATCGAAAAAGCAGATATTACTCCTGCCGCGTAAAGCAAATAACAAGTATTAAAAAATACGGTAGTGCATCGCACTA
>CALGEL010000107.1 GCA_937881855.1 uncultured Clostridia bacterium
TACTAAATTTTGGTTCTTATCATAAACTCCCATTCTGGTGTACAAGCCGGTTTCGTTGGGCAAGGGCTGGAAGTATTCCACATTACCGTTGACCAGCACGTTATCGACCAAACTGCCGGAACCGGCGTTGGTTCTGGTAAAGGAAGTGAGATACTTTCCGCCGTTGAGGAAGGTATAAGGCTCTTCTTTATCAAACAAATTTCTCATTTTATGCGGTGCAAAGTTAAGGTCGCCAACGTAGACGATGCGATGACCCTCGCTGTTGGGGAATGCTTTCTCCATATAATCGATCATAAACCGTATCTGCTCTTCGTGATGCTCACCAAAATGGCAGTTTACAAAGATGATATCGGTTCCGGGTTCATATGTGGTATTTCCATTGAGACTGATCTTAACCCAGGTAAAGGCGCGAGCGTTGCTATCATCCAATGTCGTCGTCGGATCGTCGGGCATGGTCTCATCTGCAAAATACACCTTGCCGCAATCCTCTTCCCCATTTGCTTTTTTTACAAAGGGATATTTGCTGAGAATACCGGAGCCACCGCCACCATCTCCGTCAGTATCAGGGTCGGTGATGGTAAAGAGGCTATGCATTGTGATATTTGCTTCTTCTTCCAATGCGTCCTTAATTATCTTCATCTGGTCGGCCTTTGAGCGAGTGCTATCATTTTGTTCTATTTCTTGAAATCCGATGATATCGGCATTGATCGCCTTCAGCTCTGCCAGCACCGCATCTTTACGGCACATTTCGGTTGCTGCAGGGGTGAAAGGATCACCATTATTCTCGTTACTAGCGGCACTGGGAACGTGTTGAAACGCCTTGATGTTATAGGTCAGGACCTTCAAATATTCTCTTTCGGCGGGCTTGCCGGGGGTGAAGGTGAGGGTTTTGCTATACTTAAATACATGACGAACGAGCTGATAAGCATCGTTGATATCCACTGTATAGTCATTGTTCAAATCGGCGGTCCGCTTATTCTTAGCAGCTTCATTCGTTGCGACCGCCATCTTCACAGCTGCCAAAACGTCTAAAACGTTGATGGTGTTGTCATTGCTATGGACATTGCCGCGGTCAGCATCATAGCCGACATAAACTTCGAAGGTTGTTGCGTCCTCTCCGGAATCTGCAACCTTTGCAACTTCGTCGGTAAAGTAAAGGACATTTCCTTTGATGGTGACGACCTTGCCTCCGGAGATTCTTTCGGAATCTGTGGCGGCATACGGGCTGGCGTAATAGTTTGCATTAGTATCCACATCCAGCGTGATCTGACGCAGATTGTTCGTATTACTATTAAAAGTTGCCGCCCCATAGGTGTAGACAGGTTCATGTTCGGTACACAATCCGTTATTATCAAGTTTGCAATCCGAACGTCCTCCGATACAGACCAACTTAATGCGGTAGATCTGATCGTATCCGGTGGATCTGCCGAACCGCACCTCGCCGTTTTTATTCAGAGAAAAATAAATGTCACGTTTGGTGCTGCCGCCGGCGAGGTTCTTCTGATTCTTATAATTGGCATTGACTCTCCATGCAGCTTCAGCTACACTCATCGCGGAATTTTCATCATTATATTGATCTTGAGCTTTTATTTGTACCCTTTTTTTAGCCGCGTTCGACACAAGATTGTTTAATTTCAAGGTGGCTACGACACCACAAACATTTATATTGTTTTTTTCAACTGCTTCTATAATTGTATCAATATTTGTTTCTTCATTTGCGTTGTTGTTATAAGTGCCGGCTCTATCCTGCACCAGACCATCGCCGGTAGCTCCACTCATAGAATTGTAGATTTTTGCACTATTCTCGGCATGCCCCGCAATGCCATACATGCCTGACATCATTTTGCTTGTACCCATATTGAAGCAGCTATCGATAACGGCGTTGTTTCTGGCATCAGCAACGATACCGGCCGCTGCATCAACGTTTTCCACATTGATATCCGCATTGTTCCAGCACTTGCGGAAGACTGCGCTACTACCTATGGCTTTCCCTACAAATCCACCCACTTTATTGCCTTGCTCTTCACACTGCAAAACGGACTTATAGCGCGGCGTTCCGGTTACTGTAATACTGCCGCTTGCAATGCCGAGATTTTCGACTTTTCTGCCGCTCACCGAGCCAAAAGCGCCGATCAAGCCGACCGGTCCATAGGCGTTATCCGCTTTGATGTTAATTTTTTCAAAGGCATTGTTGTGGCCATCCAAATTACCGTCAAAGACCCAGCCGTAGCAAAGGGGCAGCATCTCGGCGCCGCCCATATTGATGTTGTTGGTCAAATGCAGGGTGATTCCTTTGAAATCGACTGCGTTGGGATTTTCCACATAGTTGCTCATATTAACTGCAGCGTCCCAATCATCTTTGGTGGCAACCTTATAATCGGTGATTTCTTCGACATACTTATATGTATTGTAGTCTGCGATGGAAGGATAGTCTTCGGGTTTGCTCATTGTGGTTTTAACACCATCATCGATGGTGTTTTCTTGGCTGATAAGCGTGTCTATGTTATCTTCGGTTACGCCTGGGGTTTTCAAAGCTGTATCTGCGCTTGATATCCAGGTGTTTATCGCATCCCCTTTCGTGACGTACGCATCTTCCATGGCATTATAGGCTTTGACCATCGCGTCCAATTCATCTTTCTTTTGTTGAAGGGTGTAGTCCGTAGCATTTACATAATTCACCGTGATATCTTCGTGGTTGACATAGATCGTGCCATCGCGATATTCCGCGCCGCTGACAACCGGAGTCTTATCCGAAGGAGATGTGACCTGAATCTCGGGTTGTTCATTTTTATTAGTTCCCGTGCGAGGTGCGTAGTAGGTAGCCTCGGCATCGTTTCCGTCGATGGTTAACTTAACAACGCGGTCATTGAAACTTCCAAAACACGGTCTTATTTCATCGTAGCTTTCGATTTTGTTTTGTGTGTTTAGCCTTTGGAATGTGATCTTTCCTGCATTGAAATAACGTCCGTCACTCTTCGTTTGTTCATTGATGGTCCAGACCGCCTCATTGAGATCGGTTTTTTTGGCGGCAGCTTCTACACTCGCATTGGTCCTCATAGTGGCAGTGAGAGAGGATCCATAGGGAAGAATCTTCATCCCGATCGCATAAGAGTTCGTAATTTCATTTTTATCAGCCGTATAGGAATACGCGCAAGCCATACCGGTGTTTTTCCCGGTCAAAGTTCCATTTGCAATAGAGTCGCGGATTATCGACATAGCAGCGTCGTCCTTATACCCAAAGAAGGCCCCCGCTGTTCCGCCTGTTGTACTGCTGGAAACTGCGCCACCAAAAACACATCCTTTGATGGTAAGACCGTTAGTCTCAACATTTCCTACAAAACCACCTGCTTTTACACCGGCGGTGGTGGTATAGGTGCCAAAGTAGGCGCAATTTTCGATTTTGCCGCCATTGGAATTTTCCGCAAAGGCACCGAAGTTCGTTCTGTCACTATAATTATCCACAACATAATAGGTGGAGTCTATGGTCAGGTTTTTAATGGTACCGGTCAGCGTTCCGACCAAGCATGCACCTTTCGAAACTGCAAGTGTTTTATTGGGAGCTCCAACATTGATAATCTTATGTCCCTTCCCATCCAGCGTCCCTGCAAATGTAACAAAACGGTCCAGATAGTTCTTTTTATAGTCGATGTCGTTCTGAAGATAAATGGTTTTATCCTTTAAATATCTGTTTGCAGCTGAGCATAATCTAATTACAGCAGCCAATTCGGCCCGAGTGCCGACATAAAAAACATCGTCATCCGCGGATATGGCGGTTGCGGGCAGGACAAAGCAAGTCAGCATCGATATCAGCATCAATACTGCCAGAAGCCCTGATAAAATCTTCTTGGTCTTTTTCATTCCAAATACCACCTTTTTTGATATAAATTTTGCAAAATTATATATAAATACTATATGGGTAATATAATGATATCACACAATTTGGACTTTTTCAACTATATTTTTGCAAAAAATTGCGATATTTTTCGCAAAAATGCCAACAAATTCCCCTTTATCCTTCTCCGAGAACGAAAAGATGACCGATTTTTTCAACCATAGCGTTCCGATAAAGAAACCCCACCGATTGCTCGGTGGGGTTTTGTTATTAAGTTTACACTTCCACTTGGGTGAAAATCGCAAAGTGGTCGGAGACAAAGCCTTCGGGGACGCCCTTTTCGGGAACGCCCGGCCGCTCATAGCAATAGCCGAATTTTTGGATCTCGACAGGGGCGTTGGTGCCCGCAAAAATATAGTCGATGACCCGCTTTCCGTCCAGATGGTGAAAGCCATTATTGGTGCCAATGCGGATATCGCCCAGCTCGCATTTACCCTCTTTGGCGGCCGCTTCAGCGGCGGGGCGCAGGTCATAAAAAGCATCGGTTTCGGTCAGCAAAACATACTGCTCATCCTTATAGCCGAGATTATAATCGCCCATGATAAAGCAAGGGTCTTCCCCTGCGATTTCTACCTGCTTTTCAAAGAGGCTGCGGATAACTTCCAGCGCATCGCCTTCGGGATAAAAACCGAAGTGGGTGGAGCAGATGCGGAAGGTTTTTCCGCTTTCAATTTCCTTCAGCCGCACCCAATTACAGATGCGGGGATAATATTGACCAAAGCCGGGCGGATAGGGGGTATCGGGGGTTTCGGAAAGCCAAAAACTTCCCTCATCCAGCCTTTCATACTTATCCTTTTTCCACATAACAGGCTCTGCTTCGTTGCTGCCTTTCAGCGAGCCGCGGTAGAGATAATACATATCGTATGTTTCCCTAAAATCATCCCGCAACATCTCTTTCCAAAGGTCGTTGACCTCCTGCATGCTGACAATATCGGGGTCATATTTCTCCACCAACCATTGGAAACGATGGCGGCGGACAGAGGCTTCATTATCGGTGCCTCTCTCCTTTTTACCGCCCGCCTGGCGCAGGTTTTGGCATAAAATTTTTAAGTTCATTACAAAAATTGTCCTTTCATCGCAGCCGCTCGGCTACATGGCTCTGATTATTTCTTTTTGTAATATTTCTCATAGGAAACGTCGGTGTTGATTCGAACATCAGAAAGCACCGCAAAGTGGTCAGAGACAAAGCCTTCCAAAATCCCTTTTTCATCCACTGCGATCAAATCATAGCAAACGGTGAAATAATCCACAGCGATCTGATCGCGCGGCTGAGTAAAGATGAAGTCGATCATTTTGTTACCATCGACATGGGCAAAGCCATTATTAGTGCCGACGCGGATATCACCAAGCTCGCAATGGCCATCTACGCTCATCTTTCCTGCAATGTCATATATATTCCAGAGATCTTTGCCGTCGTTCAGCACGCTATGACTGTCACTGTCGTATGTAAAGTTGAAGTCACCCATAATAAAGGGATAGGCATCGGTATGCTTCTTGCATACATCGGCAAAGAGACTGCGGATATACGCCATTTGTTCCTTTGTATAACCAAAGCCTAAGTGGGTGGAGAATATCAACAGCTTATCGCCGGTCGATTTATCTTCCAGCTTGACCCAATGGGCAATACGAGGATAGCTTTGGCCAAAGCCGGCAGGGTTGGCTTGATTGGGGTTCTCGGAAAGCCAGAAATGACCCTTGGCCAACTGCGTATATTTCGCGGTCTTATACATAATGACGCAGGCTTCATTACTACCCGATGACTCGCGGTATTTATGGCTCAGTGTATATGTTTGGCCAAAAACCTGAGGCAAACTCTCAACCCAGAAGCTATCACATTCCTGCGCAGCAATGATATCGGGATCATATTTATTTACCAATTTTTCAAAGCGATAAATACGGTTAGATGCCGCTATTTTCGGGTCCTTGGAATCCTCTTCGTCGTTTTTACGCAAATTTTGGGTCATCAGCTTGACCTTGGTGCCGCTTTCATCTGCCTTCATCACTTCGATGGGATCCTCTTCTTCCTCTTGATCCTCGCCGTCGTTATCGTCGGGGGTCTCTGCGTCGGACGGATCATTATCGTCGGGGGTCGGTGTATTGTTGCTACCGCCGCCATTATTGGAAGAACCGCCCAAATTATTGAGATCCACCTTGCCGCTGCCGTCCAGCAAATTGCCGTCGGCATCGCATTTGCCCGCCAAAACAGGATCGTCGGTCTCGATAATCTT
Source organism: uncultured Clostridia bacterium (assembly GCA_937881855.1). GTDB lineage: Bacteria > Bacillota > Clostridia > Oscillospirales > QAKW01 > QAKW01. The sequence goes on from CALGEL010000107.1 coordinate 6,121, forward strand.
ATCTTTCGCATCACCGGTATAGGGAACCTCGATCTCCTGATCCTTTTGGAACTTCGGAAGACCTTCCTTATTCCCCATCATCTCTTCGCTGTAGTTTCTGCCGACCATACAGCCCGAAAGCATCGAAAGGCTGAGCGCCAGAATCCCCAGCAGCGCAATAAATTTTGTCCATTTCTTCATGATGTAAACCTCCTCTTCCGCAACTCAACGGAATTTATGAGATAATATTAGATATTAGCATTATACCATCAAAATGCAACTTTTCCAACGACCCAATGTTGTTTTTATTTAACACAATGTTGCTAAATTCAACATAAACTTTTTATAAAAACATTTGATTACCGCTACGCTCTTTGGTATAATAATAGAAGAATTTCAAAGGAGATTTCAAATTATGTTCAATCGAAGCGGCGGCGTTTTGCTGCACATTTCTTCTTTAATGGGGCCCTACGGCATCGGTGTTTTCGGCAAGGATGCCCTGCGGTTCATCGATTTTTTGAAGCAGGCGGGGTTTCGGGCTTGGCAGGTATTGCCCTTTGCGGTCCCCGACCATTGCAATTCCCCTTATAAGAGCGTCAGCGCCTTTGCGGGCAACCCCCTTTTCATCGACCCCGAGCAGCTTTTGGAGATGGGTCTGATTACCCAGACCGAGCTGGAAGGATGCAAAGCCGCCCAACCCTATACCGTCGATTTTGACCTGCTCAAAGAGCAGCGGGCGGCTCTTTTTAATGCCGCCTTTGCCCGCTGCGATATCGATCTCAAAACCCGCATCGATGCTTGGGCAAGTAATCAGCCTTGGATCGAAGATTATGCCCTTTATACCGCCTTGCAGCAGGAATCGGGCAAGGATTGGATTGAATGGGAGCTGCCGCTGAAACTGCGCCAGCCCCAAGCCATCGAAGAAGCCAAAGACCGGCTTAAACCCGCCATTGATCGCGCCATCTTTTTGCAATATCTCTTTTTCACCCAATGGCAATCCATCCGCAATTATGCCAATGAAAAGGGGATCGAGATCATCGGCGATATGCCGATTTATGTCTCCCACGAGAGCGCCGATGTATGGAGCCACCAGCATTTATTCGCATTGGATGCCGATGGGCGCGCCCAAGAAGAAGCGGGCGTTCCGCCCGATTATTTCAGCGAAGATGGCCAGCGTTGGGGCAATCCCCTTTATGATTGGTCGGCAATGAAGGCCGACGGCTACCGCTGGTGGATCGAGCGGTTGCAGACCGCAGGCACCCTTTTCGACCGCATCCGCATCGACCATTTTCGCGCTTTTTCCGCCTATTGGGCCGTCCCTGCCACCGCCGAAACCGCCAAGGAAGGGCAATGGAAGGCAGGGCCGGGGATGGACTTTTTCAATGTCATCTTCCAAAAAATTGATAAGGAACTTCTGATCGCCGAAGATTTGGGGGTGCAGGACGATGCACTGCGTACGCTCTTAAAAGAGACCGGTCTGCCGGGGATGCGGGTTCTGCAATTTGCCTTTCCCGGGATGGACAACGGCATCCATCTCCCCCATAATTATTCCGCCAACACCGTTGCCTATACCGGCACCCACGATAACAACACGCTCTTGGGCTACCTTTGGGAACTAACCCCCGAAGACCGCCGCTACGCCTTGGATTACTGCGGCTTCTATGGGGAAGAATGGAAGGAAGGCGGCGCCAAAAATCCCGCTATTTTTGCCTTGATCCGCGCCCTTTGGGCGTCCCACGCCGCTTTGGCGATGGTCCCCATCCAAGACCTTTTGGGCTTTGGCGGGGATACCAAAATGAACCATCCCGGCATCGCCAAAGGAAATTGGGGCTACCGCCTGACCGAAGAGGCTTTTGCCCAATTAGAGCCCGACGAATATCGCAAACTTTCTTCCATTTATAATCGCGTGTAACGGCTGTAAAAATCGCCCGAACCGCAAAGGGCAAAAGATTATTACAGGATTTGACTATAATTTTATCCTTTCTTTCTGAAATATAAAAGGAAAAAACCATCGCTTTTTGCGATGGTTTTCTTTTATGCCCATTTGCTACTTCCAAACCGAGCCACTCGGCGTATTTTTATACGCCTTCGGGTATCCCTTCGGCTCGGTTTGAAACTTTCGAACAATTTTTATGCGCCTTTTTACTCTATGCTAAAACCGATCAAATGGGATGAGATTTTCGTTTTCTCTTTTTGGGGTCCCCGCAAAATCCAAAGATTTTGTGGGGCTAAGGAAAAAGAACCGGCAATGGTGAATTATTCTCCGCAAGGAGAATTGGAACGGTTGTTGGTTCTTTTGACGCGCGTATGTCGATACGGCGAGGAAAGAAAAACGGAAAGATCGCCCATTTCATCGGTTTATTTATAAAATCCGTTATACACCATTTTGCCGATACACAATAGCGCAAAAACCCAAATCCACGGGCTCATCAGCGGATCGCCATAGGCGAGCGAGCGGGTGCTTTTTTTGAGTTTTTTGCCCCGACCAAGCAGGCGATCGGCGGTCGATTCCAGCAATTTAAGGGTAATAATAAGGATCAAAAAGCAACCCACGATCGCAATGATGATAAACAAGCGGTCTTGCAATATGTAGCGAACAAAATCGTTATATTTTGCCAGCAACACCGCCAGACCGTTATTGATGGCGTGGGCAATAATCGCAGGCCAGATACTGCCAAAGAGCAAGGTCAACACCCCATAGCACACCCCTGCCACAAATAATGCGGGGATCTGCACCGGATTGGTATGGAACAGGGCAAACAGCAACGCAGTCAGCAACACGCCGATGGTGACACCGTATTTTTCATACTCGCTTTGCACCAAGCCCCGCAGCAGCAGTTCTTCAAAAAATGCGGGCAGCAACACCCCGATAAAGAGCAGGGTGGCAGGGTTGGTACTGCTCAAATCGACAATGGTGGCATTCCCATAGGATAGATGCAATACCCCGCGGGCAAAGGCAGAGCAACCCAAATTGATCAGGCTGCAAAGAAGGCAGACCGAAAGCCCGAACATCACAATGAACAGCCAATACCTTGGATGGACCCATTTCAATCGCAATGCGCCTTTCGCCTTATAGCGGTGAGTCCGCTTATAGATCCAGATGGGGATCAGATAGACCACCACATAGACCAGAGCGGTCAGCGGCGGATCAAAGGCGGGCAACCATTGGCGGCAAAAGCTCAACCCCAAAAGCAAGCAGAGAACGATCAGCAGCAGCAACGATATTTCTTTGGAGATATCGCGGCGGGAACTCATTGATAGACGATCCCTTTCCGCAGTTCTTCCGCCTTTTCGGCAGAAACCGCCGCTTCCACCAAGGCCAGCGCGAAATCAATCGCCGTTCCTGCCCCGCGGGAAGTAATGATATTTTCGCACTCCACCACTTTTTTATGGGAAACTTCGCAATCCAATTCTTCTTCCATCGAAGGATAGCAGGTGGCAACCTTGCCTTGAAGCAGACCAAGACCGTTCAACACCGAAGGAGCGCCGCAGATGGCGGCGATAGTCTTGCCCGCCTCGTTGGTGCGGACCAAAAGATCCCGCACCTTTTGGCTTTGGTCTAAATTGACATAGCCGGGATAGCCGCCGGGCAGGATCAGCATCGAAAGGTCTTCTTCATCGATGGCATCGATGGTGATATCGGCGCGGACGGGAATTCCGTGGGCACCCATCACCATCGTTTCTTCGGTGATGGATACGGTCTCCACTTCCGCTCCTGCACGGCGCAGAAGATCCACCGGCGCAAAGGCCTCCATCTCTTCAAAGCCTTCCGCTAATAAAAGATAAATCTTATTCATTGATATACTCCGCTTCATATTTTTTCAAAAGTTCCAAAGGTCGATAGCTCATTTTTGCTTTTTTCAAGCCTTCATCCCCTGCATCGTCTTCCCGATTGATCCACAAAATATCGGCGGGCAATGCCCGAACCAGCTCCCGATTGATCATCGGGTAAGCGCCGCGCAAAGCCGCGTCCGCCTTTTCCACATGGACGCAAAAGCCTTCTTTTCCCAGCCGCTCGCCATAAGAAAAGGCGCAAATCTTCCCTTCGGCATAGAGCGCCAGACCGAAATAGCCAAGCGCTTCAAAATGCTTTAATCCCCGCCGCACCGCGCAGCCTTCTCGGGCCAGCGAATCTTCGGCGGCGCAATTATTTTCTTTGCACCACCAATCGTTGAAAGCGCAAACTTCTTCCAAATTTTCGGCGGTGATAGGGCGTACTTCCCATTGGTGCGCCTGCTCAAAGGCGTTGATATGATTACGCTTGGCGGCCAGCTTTTTGCCTTTCAGGGTCGCCAACGCTTCCCGCTCATAAATATAATCGAAATTGCGGGATTCTTTAAATTGGAATTGATTGGGGAAGGTCTCTTCCAGCCACTTTTTATAGCGTTCGTCCGCCCCTAAAAAACGGGTAATCCCCTGCCCCAGCATCTGCTCGATCAATTCTTTGCGATCGGGGCCGATGGGAACAGTATACCGCTTGCCCCAGCGGGCAACGAAACTCTCCCCCCAAAGCGCCAAGCCCACATCCATCGATGCCGCCCAGCAAAAAAGGTTGCCAAAGGCCTGATCGCAGATGCGAACATCCGCCGCTTTTGCGATGGAAACCACCGCAGCCTTTTGGGAAAGGTCGGGGGTATTAAAGGTTAAGATCGCCATAAATTTCCTTCACTTGCTCAAAAATGATCTCAAAATTATCCTGCTTACTGCGGGGCTCCCCTGCTTCGTCGTACATCGGGGTCATCCGCCAGCCCAACTGCTCCCCCACATAAAGGGCGCAATCGCGGCTTTTTTGCAGGTAGGAAACATCCAGCTCGTGGATATCCTTTTTAGAAAGATCGCCGCGATACCGCCGCTCGATCAACGCTTGGGAGATCTCCGGCTTCATATCCAGATAGATCACCGCATCGGGGCGGGGCAATTCCAATTTTCCGTATTCAAAATCCGAAAGCCACTCAATAAACCCATCCCATTCTTCCTTGGGCAGTTTGCTCATTTGATGGACGATATTGGAAGTCGTATACCGATCGGCGACCAGAATGACACCGTCATCGTATAGTTTTTGATACTTTGTCCGAAACCCTGCGAAGCGGTCGGCGGCAAAAAAGACCGACGCCGCATAGGCATTGACATCATCGGCATGGTTGCCGAACTCACCCTTCAAGTACATTTGCAGCAATGCGCTGGAAGGGGACTCATAATCGGGAAAGGAGATGCGCTCGGCAGGGATGCCAAGCTCATTGAGTTTGGCGGTCACCAGCTTGGAATGGGTTCCCTTGCCGCTACCGTCCAGCCCGTCGATTACCAATAATCTTCCCATTTTATTCACCTAAAAACTTTTCTTTCATTTCTTTCATTTTGCCGCAGGTCATCTTGCCTTCGGGGCATTTGCCCGAAAGGCAGGGCGGGCCTGCATAGCGGAATAAGGTGGGGCAAACATCCCGCACCTGCAAGAGCATTTGAGTCGCCAATTCCCGAATTTCCCATTGGGCGCGGGTGCAGCAGCGCAGATTAAAGAAATTCATCAGGCTGCGGGCGTTCATCGTCACCATCATTTTGGTGGTGCAACCATTGGGCAGGACAAAGCGGGCATCTTCGATCGCCTTCTTTTTATCGGCGGTGGTCCCTTGGGTGCCTTCCATCAAAAGCTCGGTCAATTTGGCATAGCGGGAAGCCAGCTCGTCCATAGTATCTAAATAGAGCGCCTTGGCTTCGGCATTTTCCGCAATGGCGGGCGGTAAAATAAATTCGAAATTATCTTCCGCCACATACCGTTGGCTCTGCACGCTGAACGAAGCAATGCGATGGCGGGTAATCTGCGCCAACAATGCGCGGGAAACATTTTCGATCCCAAAAGTAAAGGAAATATGCTCGATGGGGCTTGCGTGCCCCAAGGAAGAGAGCATCTCCAAAAAATCCTTGGTCTTTTCGGGGGTCAGCCCGTCCATTACCGTATCAATCCCTGCCCGCGCATAGCAAAGCTTGGCGGCGGCAGCGATGAGCTTTTCCCCGTCGGGGGTGTGGCTTAAAAGTTGCACTCTTAATTTTGCTTCACCCATAATATGTATCTCCTTAAAATCGAAAAATCCTTAAAAAAGACGGAGAGTTCTCCGCCTTGGTTTATTTTTTAATGCTTAATAAAAATTTCGGTAAACTTGCAATCCGCCCGACGCGATAAGGCTCTTTAATGACCCGATAGAGCCATTCCATGCGACAAGCGATCATCCATTTGGGCGCTCTTTTCAGGGTATGGGAAAAAATATCCAGCGAACCGCCCAGACCCAGCATCACCCCGACCTTTAAGTCGCTCTTATGCTTTGCCATCCAAAGCTCCTGTTTGGGCGCGCCTAAGCAGACAAACAGCATATCCACATCCAGACCGTTGATCTCTTCAACAATGGCAGGTTCATCTTCCGGCTTAAAATAACCATCCCGCACGCCGACGATGGCGATGCCGGGGATTTCTTCTTCCAGACATTCCTTGGCCTTCGCCGCAATGCCGGGCTTGGCGCCCAAGAGATAGACCTTCCCGCCCTCCTTGGCGGCCTTTTCCAAAAGGTTGCGGCTAAGCTCGACGCCCGCCACCTTTTCCTTCAAGGGAGTTCCCAACCGTTTGGCGGCCATCAAGACGCCGATTCCGTCCGGAACAATATAATCTGCACTGTCCAATGCTTCTTTCATCGCAGGATCGGAAGAATACATCTGCAAAATCTCGGCATTGGGGGTGACCACGATTTTGCTTTCACGCGCGGCAAAAAAGCCGTAAACATCCTTTACCGCTTCACTCATAGTCACATTTTGAATGGGCAAGCCCAAAATCGATACGCTCATTTTATTCCCCTTCTCCTATAATTATTTAAATTATAACATACGGACAACCTTAATTGCAATAAAAACTTGCAGTTCTTAATTGATTTTGCTACAATAAGGGTAAGAATATACCAAGGAAAAGGAGAGACCGTTTATGAGCCTGCACCAAAAGGCATTTTCTTTTTCTTCCCCCATCGATCAAACCCCGCTGGAAGGGACCTATATCTATCCCGATGCGCCCATCGGCATCATCCAATTTGTTCACGGAATGGCGGAGCATCAAGAGCGGTATTTCGGTGTGATGCGTACCTTGGCGGAGAGCGGCTATGCCTGTGTCATCCATAACCACCGCGGGCACGGAAACTGCGCTCTTTTCGGCCATTTCGGCAAGGGCGGCGCCGAAGGCGCCATCGTCGATACGATGGAAGTTTCAAACCTTGCCAAAAAGGAATTTCCCCGCCTGCCTTTGTTCCTTTTCGGGCATAGTATGGGCAGTCTGATCGTTCGCTGCTATCTGAAAAAAGACGATACCGGCTTGGCGGGAGTTTTCGTTTGCGGAACCCCCTTTGCCCCCAAAGCAATCATTAAAGCGGGGCGGGCGTTTGTGGCATTCAAGCTCAAAATCAACGGTGATGCTTGGCGGAGTTGCACGGTCAATAAAATGGTGACCGGCGCCTTTAATAACGGGATCGAAAATCCCACCTCCCCCAACCAATGGATCAGCTATAATCCCGAAAATGTCGCCGCCTACGATGCAGACGAACGGTGCGGATTTTGCTTTACCCTCAATGGTTTTGCGGCGTTGCTGAAATTGATGGACGAAACCTATTCCCCCAAGGGCTGGGCATTGAAAAATCTCTCGTTGCCGGTTCATTTTCTTTCGGGGGAAGACGACCCTTGCCATACCGGCATCCAAAACTTTGATGCGGCGGTGGCGATGATGGCCGCCAAGGGCTACCCCACCACCAAAAAACTCTTCCCGCAGATGCGGCACGAAATTCTTTTGGAAACGAAATCTGCCGATGTGGTGGACCATATTCTCAATGTATTAAAGGAGATGGCGCAATGAGCCTATTAGATGCACGCTTACAGGCGGTTTTGGACCTGATCCCTGCGGGGAGCACCCTATTGGATATCGGGACCGACCATTGCAAACTGCCCGCCGAAGCCTTGCGTTGCGGCAAGATTGCCGCCGCCTTTGCCGCCGATATCAACCAAGGCCCGCTGGATGCCGCCAAGCGGCAGTTGCTCTCTTTGGGGCTGGCAGGGCGAATTCCCCTTTTTCTTTCCGATGGCTTAAAGACCATCCCCTTGGATGTTTTGGAGCAGGTCACCACTGTGGCGGTGGCGGGAATGGGAGGCGAAGTGATGGAGCAGATTTTGAAAAATGCCCCGTTGGAGCCGGACCTTTGGGTGCTCCAACCGATGAGCGCCATCTATGAACTGATGGATTATATGGCGGCGGAAGGCTATGCAATTTTAACCGCCCGCTTGGCTCGGGACGGCGATAAATTCTATCGTGTCTTCCAAGTGCAAAAAACAGGGATTTCCTATCAAGCGGATTATTTTGAGTCGTTGCGGGAAGATCCTTTATATCTGCCCTACCTTCAAAAAGAAGAAGCCCGCTTGGAAATTGCCTTGAAGGGCTTGAAATCGGCAAAAATCCCCGATGCCGACCGCATCAAAGAAGCGGAACAATTATTAGATAAGATCAGAAAGGGTTTACAATGACCGTACAAAAAATTTATGAATTTTTAGATACCGTATGCCCCTATTCCTTGGCGGAGCCTTGGGATAATGCGGGGCTGAATGTGGGCTACCGCACCCGCAAAGTGCAAAAGGTGTTGATCGCCTTGGATCTGACCATGCAGACCATCCTTGCCGCCAAAGAAAAGGGTTGCGAGCTGATTATCACCCACCATCCCCTGCTCTTTGACGCCACCAAGCAGATTAACTCCGATACCGCAGAAGGGCGGCGGGTGATGGCGCTGGCCGCCAATAATATCGCCCATATCGCTTGCCATACCAATCTGGATGCCGCCGAAGGCGGAGTCAACGATGTTTTGGCGGAGCTTTGCGGTCTGGAAAATGTCGAAACTTTTTGCAATTTAGGTCGTATCGGCACCGCCGAAACCACCCTTTCCGCCTTGGCGGAGCGGTTGAAAGCCGCTCTGCATACCGACTGTTGCCAAGCGGTCTGCGTTCAAGATGCGGTGGGCAGAGTTGCGGTGGTCGGCGGCGCAGGCGGCAGCTTTTTGGAAGAACCCTTCGCCTTGCAGGCGGGGGATACCTTTGTCACAGGCGAAGCCAAGCACCATCAACTGCTGATCGCCAAGGAGCAGGGCATCAACCTGCTGATTTTGGGGCATTATGAGACAGAATATCCTGTCCTTTCCCCGCTGAAAGAACGCTTGGAGAAAGCCTTTCCCGCAGTCACCTTTGAATTGATGCCCTTGGAGCATCCCACGGAGAGTTTATAATGGCACTGGACGCTTGTTTTTTATCCCTGCTGACCCGCGAAATTGACGAAACGGTGCAGGGCGCGCGGGTGGAGAAACTCTATCAACCCGCCAAAGATGAAATCATCCTGCACCTGCGCGCGCCGGGCGTGAAGGCGCGGTTGCTCTTTTGCTGCGCCCCGAATTGCGCCCGCATCACCCTGACCCAAAAGGATGCGGAAAACCCCGCTCAACCGCCCTTATTTTGCATGGTACTTCGAAAGCACCTGATAGGCGCAAAGTTAGAGCGGGTTTGGATGCCCCAATTCGAGCGGGCGATTTTTGCCGAATTTTTGGGCAAGAACGACTTTTTCGAGCCGGTCAAAAAATATCTGGTGCTGGAAATTTTGGGCCGCACCGCCAACCTGATTTTATTAGATGAAGACCATAAAATCATCGACGCCATCCGCCATATCGACCTGACCGCCAAAAACGGAAGGCAGGTCCTGCCGGGGCTACGCTATGAGCCGGTTCCACCGCAGGATAAAATTGCGTTTATTGATGCCGACCTTTCGGATTTGGGGCAAATTTTATCCACCGATAAGCCCTTATGGCAGGCGATTATGGACCAATATAGCGGCATCTCCCCTATTGTGGCGCGGGAGATTGCCCATCAAGGCGCAGGGCGGTTTGATACCGCCGCCAACGGCCTGACCCCCAACCAAAAATCCGCATTGGGCGATGCTTTGACCCAAGCGGCAGAGCGGGTTCGCCAAGGCAATGGCGCGCCGATGGCGGCGCGGGAGATTGCCAACGGCAAATGGCTGGATTTTTCCTTTATGCCCATCACCCAATATGGCGCATCGGCAGAGACCATTGCCTATCCTTCGGCGGTGGCATTGATTGAAGACTATTATGAAAAAAGCGCGGAAGATACCCGCTTAAAGCAAAAAACCAAGGATGTGGAGCAGCTCATCACCCGCACCGCCGCCCGCATCGAGCGGACCATGAATGTTCGCAAAAAAGAACTCATAGAAGGAGAAAAAGCGGAGCATTACCGCATCTGCGGGGAGCTGCTGCAAGCCAATCTCCATCGGGCAACGAGCGGAATGAAGGAAATCACCGTCGAAAACTACTACGATAACTGCCAACCCTTCACCATTCCTTTGCGGGTGGATCGTTCCCCCCAGCAAAATGCCCAACTTTATTTCAAAAAATATAATAAGGCGAAAACTTCGGCGCGGGTGGTTGCCGATCTGATTAGGCAAGACGAAGCAGATCTTTCCTATCTGGAAAGTGTCTATTTAGCGCTCTGCGACTGCGAAAATTCCGCCGATATCGACCAAATCCGCCAGGAACTGGTGCAGACGGGCTTTTCCCGCCAGCGCAAAAAGAATGTGCAACGCAGCGGCGGGGCATCCAAGCCCCGCAAATTCGTCTCTTCGGGCGGGTTTACCATTCTGGTGGGCAGAAATAATGTCCAAAACGATCAACTGACCGTCAAGCTCTCCCGCAAGAACGACCTTTGGTTGCATACCAAGGGCATCCATAGTTCCCATGTGCTGATCGTATCGGAAGGCAAGGAGATCGACGATGATACCATTTTGGAAGCCGCCGCCCTTTGCGCCTATTTCAGCAAGGGTAAGCAGGCGCCCAAGGTGGAGGTGGATTATTGCCCCGTCTCCCATGTCAAAAAACCGGCAGGCGCCCGCCCCGGTATGGTGGTCTATGAAGGGCATTATTCGGTCTTGGTGGAACCAAAACTATTGTTAGATGAAGTGAAATAAAAAAGACCCTGCCGAAAGGCAGGGTCTTTCCTCATTCTTTGTCGGTCTGCGCCGATTTCAGCGGTTTACTTATATGCACGATGCAAGAAGGTCACGATCTGACCGCGGGTGCATGTGGCATCAGGTTTAAATTGATTATTGCCCATGCCGTTGGTAATGCCATTTTCTACTGCCCAAAGGACTGCATCATAATAGTATTCGCCCTTCTTGACATCGGTAAAGGTGTTCTTGCCGGAAGCGGCGGGCTTGCCTTTGGCGCGATACAGGAAGGTAACGACCTGACCGCGGGTGCAGGTGGCATCGGGGGCAAAGTGGGTGGCATCCATACCGTTGGTGATGCCCTTTTCTACCGCCCAGAGAACCGCTTTATAATAGTATGCATCCGATTTGACATCGACAAAGGGATTCTTGGTCGAGTTGGGCTCGGGCGAGCCTGCGGCACGCCACAAGAAGGTGACGATCTGACCGCGGGTGCAATTGGCATCGGGGCTGAAGGTGGTGGCGGAAGTGCCGTTGGTAATCCCCTTGCTGACCGCCCAAAGCACAGGCTCGGTATAATACTCGCCCGCCTTCACATCAGCGAAGGGGTTTTTAATCTTGGTGCCGGCGGCGGTGACGGTATCTTTGACACCGCAGACCGCGCAGGCGCGGGTCTTGGTGCCGTCCTTTTGAGAGGTGGCATCGTTGTTATAAACATATGCACCGAAGGTATGCCCATTGGCGCAGGGATTGGACGGTGCCTTCGCTTCCCATTTGGCATAAAGGGTGCAGTCCTCATAGATTCGATTCTTACCGTTTTCTCCTTCAAAACGGAACAAGGCGGTACAGGCGGCATCTTTATACCAGCCTTTAAAGGTATAGCCTGAACGGACAGGGTCGGCAGGGCGGGCAATGGATTTTGCATAATAAACGCCTGTGATTGCGGGGACTGCGCTGCCGCCTTTGCTATCGAAGGTCACTTTAAAGGTTTGCGCATCTTCATAGGCAGCGGGGACCATCGTCGGCGAGGTGATCCAAGCGTAAGAATAATTGCTCTCTACGGTCACCGGACCGACTTCCCAAAGATCATTATTTATCCGCACGGTCGGATTACAAAGATAGTGAGTAGATCCTGCGGCACCATCGATGCGCAACTGCGCCACCAAACGATAGTTTTTATCGATACGGAATTGCGCCGAGCTTGGCATCAGTTCCCATTGCGAGCCGACCCAACGATCTCCGTCCCAAACGCCGGGATAATAAGATTCCCAACGAATACTTTCGATTTTTGCAGGGGCGCCTTCATTGACAGTGATTCTCGGGGTCAGATATTGCCCAAAATTATATAGAATTGCTTGGGTGTTGGCTGTTGCAACCACATTCTTGACCGGTGTGCGGGAATCCATAACATAGGTTTTATAAACTCGGATTACATCATCGGCAGCGCTGATGCTGCCCACATCGGCAGCGGTATTATTGACCGTAACATAACTACTGTCGAAATCCTTCATAAAGCGATAGCCTGTCGCCGTGTTGATTTCGAATATAATCTCATACTCGTGGCCTGCTTCAAAAACATCATAGGCAGTCATATACTTATTGGCGGTGCGATCGAGCCAACGAAGATTATTATTATCAACCGCAACATTTGCCACCTCGGCAGTGGCATAGAAATAGGAGTATTCCCCCACCACCGGCTCCGCGATCGAAACATTGAAGGCGGGGATGCGACCGAAGGTTTCAAAGCCGCTATAACTGAATTCCAGCAAGTTGGCATCACTCGTAGGATTATTGATCTGCGCTTCTTTCCCGTTGATGGTCGCCTTTATATTCCCATTTTCCAAAAAGGCATAGCCCGCCTTTGGTTTTAAGAGAACGGATGCACAATACCATTTACCCAGCTGGGCGGTAGCGCCCTCCGAAACACCGGATTGAAGTTCAATATTCCATTTGATACCGTTATAGAATTTATAATAATGGGTGGAATTATTGGGTTCTACCGTTTGCACCTCATATTTGGCATTGGCGGGTACAGTTACGCTATGCACCAGCGGGGAACCTGCCACCGGCGGAATGACCGTTGCCTCCACCGATTCGATCCAATCATTAGGGCAGGTGGAAAACTCATAGTTTACGCGGATTCGCGCCCATGCATTATATTCATATACCTTGCCGACGGTAACATTCTTGCTATTGCCATCAACAGTGGCGGTAACGGTAGGGGTGTTCTTATCCGCATAGGCAAATTCATACCCGCTCTTTGCCTCTAAATAAATACTCGCCCTATAAGCGTGACCCAAGGTAAACTTATCACCAAGGACAAGGAATTTTTGCGCGGTAACATCATACCATTCCACCTCAACGAGGGAATAACCGCTACCTTCCACCTCCACATGAAGATCCAAAGGATCTTCCGCTTCGGGCAAACGCAGGTCGGTGAGCGCTACCGAATTGATGGATTGCGCCGCCGATGCAGAAAACGGAAAAATTCCGATCAACAACGCCATCAACACAATGATTGCGCATATTTTTTGTTTCATCACGTCCTTTACCTCCTCATTGACAAAGAACTCTTTGTATTTTATAATCTTATTATAAATATTAAATTGTTCGTTGTCCCCACCCACCCTTTTTCAAAAGGGTGGGAAGCCAAAAAAATATTTTTTGGAACAGGTGGAATTTCGGGTGGGAAAGGAAATTTATGAAAAAATCAGCCGCAGCTTCGCTCTGCTTATTTTGCATATTGCCGATGCTCTCCGCTTGCGCGGGCGGCGGCAGCGCAAACGCCTCGACCCTCTATGGAATTCTGGCGGTACTCTCCCTCTTTTTCTTTTTGGCGCATCTCTTTTTTATCAAAGAAAAGGAAAAATGGCTGCTGCTTTTATTCGGTTCGGTGGCGGTGGTCAATGCGGGCTATTTCCTGCTCGCCCTTTCCAAAACCGTTCCGCAGGCGCTGATGGCCAACCGCCTTTCCTACCTTGGCTCGGTCTTTTTGCCCATGGCGATGCTGATGAGCATCTTTCGGGTCTGCGGCATTCCCTATAAAAAATGGGTCTCCCGCAGCCTGCTCGCATTATGCGGTGTTGTCTTTCTGATCACCGCCAGCCCCGGAGTTCTTCCTATTTATTATAAGGAGGTTTCGCTGGGGGTTTTAAACGGGGCCACCATTTTGGTCAAAACCTATGGTCCCTTGCATAACCTATATCTTTTTTATCTTTTGAGCTATTTCGGCGGAATGATCGCCGCCATCCTTTATTCGGCGGCAAAAAAGAAGCTGCGCTCCTATTCCTACGCCATCACCTTGGCGGCAGCGGTATTTATCAACATCTTTGTCTGGTTTTTGGAAAAGTTCATTCAGCCCGGTTTTGAGACCCTCTCCCTTTCCTATATCATCAGCGAGCTGTTCCTTTTGGGGATTAGCCTGGTCTTAAAGGAAGCGGAGCGGTTGCACCCTGCTCCGCCGACTGTCGATGCCAAGGCGCAGGCGGCATTTTTAAGCCGCCTTGCCACCCTGACCAAAACCGAGCGAAAAATCTTCGACCTTTATCTTGCGGGCAATTCCTCCGCCGAGATTATGGAAACGCTGAACATTAAGGAAAATACCTTGAAATATCATAATAAAAACATTTACAGCAAAATGGACGTTTCCAAGCGCAAGGAGCTTTTGGCGCAGGGAACACTCTACTTGGAGAATTGCGATGAATAATGCAAAAAAATCAACAAGCCGATGGCTCTATCTGGCGGTCGGGGTGGTCGCGATGCTTTTTGCGGGCATTTTATATGCCTGGTCGATTTTAAAAGCGCCCCTTTCCGCAGAGTTTGGGTGGGGCGCATCAGAACTTGCCCTTAACTTCACCTTAGCGATGACCTTCTTTTGCATCGGCGGGCTTTTGGGCGCGCGGCTGCTCCAATGGGCAGGGCATAAAATCGCCATCCTTTTGGCAGGTGTCTTGGCGGCGGCGGGCTTTATTCTGACCGCTTTTTTAAAGCAAGGCTCTGTTACGATGCTGTATCTTACCTACGGTGTCCTTGCGGGGTTGGGGATCGGCATCGCTTATAATGTTGTTATCGCCACCGTCAGCGCCTGGTTCCCCGATAAGAAAGGGCTTTGTTCGGGGTGCTTAATGATGGGGTTTGGCGCTTCCGCTTTCCTTTTGGGGAATCTTGCCAATACGCTGTTTAAAAATGCCATCGGCTGGCGCGGAACCTATATCGCCTTGGGCGTTGCGCTCTTTTTGGTGTTGGCTGTTGCCGCTCTTCTATTGAAGAAGGCGGACCAAACGCTGCCGACCCAAAAGCAAGTAAACTCCAAAACGCAGGACTTTACCCCCAAGCAGATGCTCTCTCGCCCTTCCTTTTGGCTGGCATTTTTCTGCATCTCCTTCTTGGCGGCAGTGGGCAGCTCCGCCATCAGCTTTGCAAAGGACCTTTTGCTTTCGGTGGATGCGCCTGAGACCTTGGCGGTCTCGCTGGTGGGCGCGCTTTCCATCTGCAACGGCATAGGGCGGATCATCACCGGCGCCCTTTTTGACCGCATCGGTCGGCGCAAGACGATGATCTCTGCAAACATTTTCTCCATCGGCGCCGCCGCTATCGCATTGCTGGCGGTATGCACCCATTCTTTGATCTTATGCATCATCGGGGTCTGCCTGATTGGTCTTTCCTACGGCGCTTGCCCCACCATCACCGCAGCATTCACTTCGTCGTTTTTCGGCATGAAGCATTTTTCCAATAATATGGCGCTCTTTGGCTGCAACCTGATGGCCGCCTCCTTCATCGCCACCGCTTCCAATAAAGTCTTGGAGGCCACCGGCGGCTACACCGCCCCCTTTATGATGCTGCTGGCATTGACGGTATTTGCATTGATTTTAAATGTTTTGATCAAAAAACCATAAAAAAAGAGCCTACTTTGTAGGCTCTTTTTTTATGATTTCGTTTTGTTTTTTATAGATCGACATCGGCGGGATGACTCCGCGCACCATTGATAAAGGGTAGACATTGCTCTTACGACCAATCACCGTTCCCGGATTGAGAACCGCATTGCAGCCGATTTCGGCATAGTCGCCCAAAATGGCGCCGAACTTTTTCAGGTCGGTAGGAACAGTGTTTTCACCTTTTACCGCCACCAAGGAATGATCGGCTTTGACATTGCTGGTGATGGCGCCTGCGCCCATATGGGCCTTATAGCCCAAAATGGAATCGCCCACATAATTATAATGGGGCACCTGCACACCATCAAACAACACCACATTTTTCAGTTCGGTGGAATTGCCCACCACCGCACCTTGACCCACCAAGGCATTGCCGCGGATATAGGCGCAATGGCGGATCTCCGCCCCCGCGCCGATAATCACCCGCTCACCCAAAAAAGCAGTCGGGGCGACCTTGGCGGTTTTATGAATCCAGACATTCTCTTGGGGATGGAGATACTCCTCGCCCAAGGTTTTGCCAAATTCGGCGATATAATCGCCGATGCCTGAAAGGGCTTGCCAAGGGTATTGCGCTTTTTCCAAAAGCGGCTTGGCAAGGGTATGGGAAAGATCCAATAAAGATGTGGTGAAAAGTTGGGTCATGTTTATTCCTTTGCTAATGTTCTCCCCATCAAGACGCCCATCACCGAAGCCATCATCAGCCCACGAGTCCAGCCGGAAGAATCGCCCAGGCAATATAAGCCTTGGACACTGGTATTGAACTTTTCGTCCATCGAGACACGGTTGCTGTAAAATTTCAGTTCGGGGGAATAGAGCAAGGTCTCTTCCGAAGCAAAGCCGGGGACCACCTGATCCAGCGCTTTGATGAAATTGATAATGTTCATCATCGCGCGATAGGGGATCGCCGCGGTGATATCCCCCGCTACCGCATCGGGCAGAGTGGGTTTTAAGTTGCTGCGGGCAAGTTCCTTTTGCCAGGTGCGCTTACCGTCCAAAATATCGCCGAACCGCTGGACCAGAATATGACCATTGGCAAGCATATTGGAAAGTTCGCCCACCTTTTGCGCATAGGCAATGGGTTGGTTGAAGGGGGTATTAAAGTTATGGGATACTAAAATTGCCAGATTGGTATTATTACTTTTGAGTTCCTTATAGGAATGACCGTTGACCACCGCCAGATCGTTATCGTAATTTTCCTGGCTGACAAAGCCGCCGGGGTTTTGGCAGAAGGTTCTGGTCTTATTCTTAAAGGGGTTGGGGTAGCCCACCAGCTTGGATTCATAGAGCACTTCATTGACCTGCTCCATAATCTCGTTGCGGACTTCCACACGGACACCGATATCCACAGTTCCCGGCTGATGCTCGATATGATGCTCGGTGCAAAGATGCTCCAACCATTCCGCGCCGCGACGACCTGTGGCGACGATGGTATGCTCGGCGCGGATCTCAAACTGCTCCTTACCGCCGCTGATATACCCGCCCAAGCACTTTTGTTCTTCCATAATCAAGTTGGTACATTCATGGCTGAAAAACATCTCCACCCCATGCTCCAACAAGTATTTTTCGATGGCATAGTAGATATCCTGCGCCTTTTCGGTACCCAGATGGCGAATGGGGCAATCCACCAATTTCAATCCCGCCTGAATGGCACGCTTGCGGATCTCCTTGACCGCATCGGGGTTGCTGACCCCTTCCACATGGGTATCGGCGCCAAATTCAAGATAGATTTTATCGGTATAGTCGATGGTCTCCTGCGCCAAATCTTCCCCGATCAGCTGGGGCAGATCTCCGCCCACATCGCAGGAAAGGGAAAGTTTACCATCGGAGAATGCGCCCGCACCGGAAAAGCCGGTGGTGATATGGCAGGGCTTGCAGTTGACGCATTGCTTGGTCTTATGCTTAGGGCAGCGGCGCTTTTCCACCGCCACACCCTTTTCGACGATAACAATCTTTTTATCGCTTCCTTGCCGCACCAATTCCAGCGCGGTGAAGATACCGGCAGGGCCGGCGCCGATGATTAAAACATCACAGTTCATATTCATAGTGTATCCTTCTTTCCGAAAAATATGCCGCTGCTTTTTTACAACGGCATATAATTCTTCTAACTTATCTTTCTTCGCGGAAATAGGGCAAGCCCAAGCTTTCAGGGGGCTGATGCTCCTTCTTATTACGGATACTGGTAAAGACCAAAACAATCACTGTTACCACATAAGGCAACATCTTAAACAGTTCCTTGCCCGCAAAACTAACGCCCACAATATAGCTGCTTGCCACATAAAGCGCACCAAAAATAATGGATCCGATGATTGCTGTATCCGGTCTCCACACTGTGAAGATAACAAGGGCAATAGAAAGCCAACCAATCGCATCAATACAATATTCCCAGTTGCCGTAGAGATAGTCCATAATAAAGGAAAGGCCACCCAATCCGGCGATGCGCTGCTGAAGAGCCTGCGGACGCTGATGAGCACTACCCACACCTACCAGACCAGCTACAACGTCTACGTTGCAGGCATTGCTGAGCTGGTGTCAAGATTCAACGGCAAGCAGTCTTAACCGACACACGATAAACCAAAGGCTGTCTCGATCCGAGACAGCCTTTTTTTGGGAGAAACGGCATGAAAAAAACAGGTTTTCTTTTATTGCTCATCCTTTTGCTTTCGGCGTTTTGCGCCTGCGGCAACGACGGCGACGGCTCGGCAACCATTAACACGAGCCTG
>CALGEL010000108.1 GCA_937881855.1 uncultured Clostridia bacterium
GCTGGGCAGGGGAGATTCGCTCATACCGAGAAGTTCGTTTTGTGTGGTGGTGCAAGCAGCAAAGCTGAACAGCATTACCACAACAAGAAGAAGTGCGAGAAACTTTTTCATTGGTCTTTCCCTCCAATAAATATTTTTATAATACCGCTTTGGGCGGTTATTACCATTATTGCGCGCGGAATTTCAGGCTGTGGTCGGTCATCTCGTCCACAATCGCCAAGGATTCCACCTTCAACCCTTCGGCACGCAGCTGATCGCCGCCGCCTTGGAAGCCCTTCTCGATGGCGGTGGTGCAGCCGACCACCTTGCCGCCTGCTTGGTTTACAAGATCGATCAGGCCGCGGATGGCGTTGCCGTTGGCAAGAAAATCGTCCACAATCAAGATCCGCTCCCCTGCCGAGAGGTTTTCCTTGCTGACAACGACCTGATATTCGGTATTATGGGTATAGGAATAAACAAGCGTACTGAAAAGATCATCTTCCACATTGATGGACTTTTTCTTCTTGGCGAAAACCAGCGGCAAACCCATTGCCGCCGCAGCCGCCATTCCCAATGCAATGCCGGAAGCTTCGATGGTGAGGATCTTGGTGGGCTTGTCTCCCTCAAAGATGCGGGCAATCTCCTTGCCCATCTCCATCATAAACGGAGTGTCGATCTGATGGTTGAGGAAATTTCCCACCTTCAAAACATGACCGGGCAGAACCTTGCCGTCTTTTAAAATCCGCTCTTCCAATGCTTTCATTGCTGCCCGCTCCTTTAAATTATCAAATACACTTTTATGTTACCAAATACCGCGTTTTTTGTCAACAGATTTACTATATTTTTTCACATTAGTCAACCAAAGAAATTCCATCAATTTCAAGAGTGAAATAGGGTGCAGACCGATAGAGAGATTCTTTGAAACTGCCATCGAAAATCACCTGCGTATCCCCTTGCTTTTTTTCGTCGAAATTAACATCGGCCATAAATGTGTCCACCAATTTACCGTCGACTGTAAATTTTTCGGTATCAAAGACCCAAAGATCGCCATACATCAGCGCCTTTTCGATTGTTTCCAATTTTTCTTTTGTTCC
This sequence comes from uncultured Clostridia bacterium, assembly GCA_937881855.1. Classification (GTDB taxonomy): domain Bacteria; phylum Bacillota; class Clostridia; order Oscillospirales; family QAKW01; genus QAKW01. The sequence goes on from CALGEL010000108.1 coordinate 1,074, forward strand.
CGGGGCAACGTTCTTTCCCAATTTACTCAAAACAACCGACCCGTTTTCCAAAGTACCCACCCAATCGGTGGCGATCGCTGCATCTTTTTGAACCTGAGTGATCATATACTCAAAATACGGTCTCCAATCGATGCGGCAAGCGGCTATAAATGTTTCCGGGCAAGCCTCCCCATTAGAAACGCCATATGCCACATGAGAAATTCCCTTTTCTTCGCAAATATTGGGTATGACCATGGAATCGGATTGCTGGCTAATCAAAACACATCCGTCTTTAATCAACGCCAATGCCGCTTGCTTTTCTTTTTGCTCATCTCGCCGCATACCAACAAATCGGACTTCCATAGTTGCATCGGTGCAAACGGAGTTTGCGCCCAAATAAAACGCGGTATAGCCCGAGATTTCTTCGGCATCATGCACCCCGCCGACATACCCCATCTTCGCTTCTTTCGCTCGGATCGTTCCGGCAGCAATCATCTCATTCAATTTCAAACCGGCTGCAACCCCGGCCAGATAACGCCCTTGGTAAATATCGGCATAAGCATTATGAAGATTCGGTAGTTGGACGGTATGCGCCAACATCCCTCCGGCGCAACAAATCTCCACCTTCGGAAATTCTTTTGCCACCTTGATCAACGCCTGCTCTTCTGCGTTGTTATCTGCAAAAATGATATCGCACTGTTCCGAGCGAATCAACTCTACTGCTGCGTCATAATGAGATTCAGAGTCCACCACCCTTTGAGCGATCAAAACATCCTTATTTTCGCAAGCTGCAACTGCCGCTTTAACCATAGCACTTCCAATCGGTGTCTGCTCTGCATATTGAAAAATAAAGCCTACCTTCAGCTTTTCTTCCGCGCGTCGAACACCACACCCTGCTACGACGAAAAGAACCAAAATCATTAACAACAAAATAAGTCGCCTTTTCATTTCTTCCCCCTTGATCCGAACCTGCTTTCCAAGAGATCATTCCCTTTTTTCTTATTTTTATATTAACAAATAATACTGCTTTTAGCAATACATTTCAATAAAAAAGACGCGATTTTCAACAAAGATTTTTGTGTTTGCTTATATTGACATTGTTATGACAGCAATGTTATAATAGGGTTGTTCACTAATGTCGAATGAAAGGAACTAATTATAAAAGATGAGAAGAATTATATGCTTGATTTTAGCAATCTTGATGCTCACCCCCACCGCCTTTGCGGACACTACTCCCCAAATGACCTACCGCC
>CALGEL010000109.1 GCA_937881855.1 uncultured Clostridia bacterium
TGAATTGATATATGAAATCGATGATGAAAAATATAATTTGAAAAATTTTAAAAAGCGACTATGTTTTGAACTTTTTAGTTGTGTTTATATTATGAAGTAACAAAAAAGCAGGAATAGATTATGTATAGAGAAGAATATTACGATTATTCAAGTAAAGAAGGCAAAATGATTAAGAATGACTTGAAAAGTTGGGGGGTTCATCATTTGACAATTTCCAATTTGCCGGCAGACTTCTTTCGAATGAGCAAGAGTCAATTAGAGAAGTTATTTGAGCGCGCTTCTGATGCGTTCATTGCTCGCATGTATGATGTTCCTCAGTATCAAGTTGAAAAGCGACGAGGTGATTTTGGCATCAATCAATTAGGATGTACTTTGAACCGAATGGAGCGTGAAGAAGAGACCGCACAAATCTTTAAAGAAATACTGAGAATTGTGTCAAATGAGTATAATAATGGCAACTTTCCACATACTAACTCCACACCATTAAATAGTGAAAAGGAGTTTTTATATATGAAAGCAACAGGAATAGTTCGTAGAATAGAGGAACGCGTTATAATAGGACAAAAATGAAAAAACGCATAAACACTAGGGTTTTCCCTGGTGTTTGTCCAACTGATTTGCACAAAATCTGATCAAAATCGATTTTTCGATCAAAAAAGCGGGGTGTAGCCTACATATTATGATGCCGGATGAGCGATACGTTCATCCGGCTTTTGTATGTCCTAAAAATGACACAATAAAAAAATATAATTGTGTATAAGGAAAGCCCTTGATTGTCAAAAGGCAATGATAATCATAATGATAATTATAATTACAATTATAATTATGCTTAAATGTATAATTTATTGACAAATTATAATTAATTTGCTATAATATAGTTGGTTTGATTTATATTATTCGAGGGGGTGCCTCTTTGCAATTATCAAAGTTCATTAATCAAATAATACCAATCACGCTATTCAACAAAGGGAAAGCTTCTCAATTGTTTTCTAGAGTTCAAGAGGGAGAGCCTTTGATTGTTTTAAAAAACAACTGTCCAGTAGCTGTGATTATATCGCCAGATGAATATGAAATAATAGAGCAACATCAAAAATCAAAAAAAGAGATGGTCAATTTATGATTGAGATTAAAGATTTTAGTACATGGACTCCATATGAGGGTTTTGCGGAGGGTAGCGGACGTAGCGAGAAATTATGGCTGAAATCCCCAAACGGTCAAATCGGTCTGTTCAAATTTCCAAAAACCAATACCGACGGCAACAGTGAAACAACAGAACATGTTTCGGAACATTTGGCTTATAAAATTGGAGAGAAACTTGGCGTCTCGACCGCTATTGTTGAAATAGGGAAATATAATAATCGTATAGGTAGCATGAGTTATTTTGTTTGTGAGCCTAACGAAAACTTGCAGGAAGGGATAGGTTTTATTTCTGGTAAATACCCAAAATTCAATGCAGAAACTATGCTTGATGAGGAAAATAATCGTTATTATTGTTTAGAACATATATTAAATTCCGTTCCTAAAGGTGTTCCAAATAAGATTTGGATAGAAATGATGCTGTTTGATTTTTTAATAGGAAATACAGATAGACATCAAAGCAACTGGGCATTACTTTTTAAGGTTACGTTTGGAGATAAGGTTGAACTTAGACTTAGGCAATGTCCTTTATATGATAATGGATCTTCACTTTGTAGTTTTGTTAATAAAGAACAAGTCGAGGCATTTCTTGGTAATGATAAGGTTCGTTTTGAAGCCCTGGTTGATACCAAGTCGCTATCAATGATAAGAGTTGATGGAACCCGAAAAAAAAGGCCTACGCATAGAGAAGTGATAAAATATCTGATTGAGACCTATCCTGTAGCGCGTGATATTGCAAGGGGTTTCTTGGAAAACTTGGATGAAAAAACTTATCAAACCCTCATAGATGAATACTCGGATGAAATTATTAGCGAACAAAAGCGAGAATTGATCAAACGATATATACACAGGAAACTAGAAATAATGAAATCTGTATTGGAGGAGGAGAATTGAAATGAAAAAATATCTATTGTTAATTTGGAAAGATCCAGAAACAAGAAGAAATTTCACAATCGGGAAATTAACCAAATCAACAAAGTACACCTTTGAATATTGTAACGAGTTCACGCAGGCTGAGGCATATGGATGGTCAAAACTAGATGCCTTTCCAGAAAACAAGGTGTATGAGAGCGAAACTCTATTTCCAGTGTTTGCCAGTCGTCTTCCAGATAAAAAAAGACGCGACATCGCCCAAATCCTAGATAAATATAATTTGTTAGAATTCGATGAATTTGAATTGCTAAGAAAAAGCGAGGCGAGACTTCCTATTGACACATATTCGTTCATTGATCCGATTTTCCCAGAGGACGAAACAATTCAACGTGATTTCTATATTATGGGTGTGCGACATCATACACCGTGTAAAGGAAAAGACTGCTCACTTTTGCCCAAGGTTAATGTTGGTGACGAATTGATTTTTGAAAAGGAACCAGAAAATAAATTTGATATTAATGCTATTAAAGTACAAACTCAAAATAATGAGATTTTGGGATATGTGCCAAGATATTATAACGTGGCATTGCTGGAACGATTAAATAAAAACATGACATATTCTTGCATGATTATTGAAATTAACATTTCTCAGGATTGCTCTGAATGTATTAAGGTAAGATTAAATATGCCAAAAGAATAGCTGCACAGAAAAGCGGAGTGGAATTTCCACTCCGCTTTTACTTTGTGTTATAATAAATTTTAGAAGATTTGCAACCAACTTGAAACTTCGGGTGGTAGTATAGTGAAAGGGCTCTTTACGAAAAACGAAAGGCAGGTGAAATAGTGGAAGACAAATACATAGTTGATCTTTATTGGAAACGCGATGAAAAAGCAATTACCGAAACTGCTGCAAAGTACGGGCGGTATTGTTATTCGATTGCGTTTAATATTCTCTCCAATACAGAGGATGCGGAAGAGAGCGTTAATGATGCGTATCTAAATGCTTGGAACAGTATGCCGCCTCATCGTCCGGCAATTCTATCGACTTTTATAGGCAAAGTAACGAGATTCGTTAGTTTAAAGAAATGGCGAGAAAAGCGAACGCAAAAACGCGGTGGCGGAAATATTGATCTCGCATATGAAGAACTGTCTGACTGCATTCCAGCCAACACCAGTATCGACGAAGAATTGGAGAATCAGGCGCTTGCAAAAGTGATTAATGATTTTTTAGACGAGCTTCCCTTATATGAGCAAAAGATCTTTGTTTGCCGATATTGGTATTTTGACAGTATTTCTACTATTTCAGTTCATTTCGGGTTTAGTGAGAGCAAAGTAAAATCTATGTTGCATCGAACTCGAAAGAAGCTACGATCCAAATTATTAGAAGAAGGTGTTGTTTTTGAAAACAGATAAACTAATTGACGCTATTGGGCAGATTGACGAAAACAAGATCAGAGATGCAAAAGTGGTTCTTGGTAAAATTAAAATGCTTTCTTTTAAGCGCGTGATTGCTTTGGTTGCGGTAATCATATTGTGTATAACGATATCCGTTCCTGTGCTGGCCGCAACGGTAGATCCTGTATATTTAATGCTTTATCGAGTGTCGCCGTCTTTGGCACAGATGTTGAAGCCTGTTCAATTATCTTGTGAGGATAACGGAATTAAAATGGAGGTTGAATCGGCATATATCCATGAAAATGAAGCCAATATCGTGGTATCAATGCAAGATCTTGAGGGGAACCGAATTGATCAGACAATCGATCTTTACGATAGTTACCGAATCAACCGCCCTTTTGATAGCACCGGCTCTTGCCGTCGGCTGGATTATGATGAGGAAACCGGGAAAGCCACCTTTTTGATTACGATTTCTCAATGGGGAAACAAAGACATCGGAGGAGATAAGATCACTCTTTACGTACGAGAGTTTTTAAGTCATAAACAAAAGTTTGACGGAGAGATCCCTCTTGATTTAAGCACGGTTACAACAGCAACGAAAATGCAAAAAAAATATTATACGGGTATGGGCTTTAACAGTATGTTGTATGCCGAGGAAGAGATTCGCGAGGAACTTTGCTTGGTACCGAGTGATGATTACGGCAAATTTGTGGTAGATGGCATTGAATTAACCGGCTACGGATATATCGACGGGAAATTCCATATCCAAGTCGGAATTCCAAATCGTCTCGAAAATGATAATCATGGATCGTTTTATGTTTTTGATGAAAACGGCGAAAAAAGATATTGCGATTATCATATAAGTTGGAAGGAAACGGTTGACGAAACGGTCATTACCTATGAAGAATATATTTTTGATATTCCGATGGAAGAAATGAAAAAACAAAAACTTTATGGCGAATTTATCACATCCAAAGGAACCACAAAAGGAAATTGGCAAGTTACATTTCCACTTGAAAATATGAATTGATATTTCATTTGCAATAAAGTATAAAACTCCTTTGTTGACAGATAATAGAAGTGTTATCAAATCAACAAAGGAGTTTTTATATATGAAAGCAACAGGTATTGTCCGGAGAATCGACGACCTTGGTCGTGTTGTTATCCCCAAAGAAATCAGAAGAACGCTTCGGATCAGGGAAGGAGATCCGCTGGAAATTTTTACGGGGAAAGACGGGGAAGTGGTCTTTAAGAAGTATTCGCCGTTTAGCGAGCTTTCTAATTTTGCAGCGGAGTATGTTTCGGCGTTGCAGACGGTGAGCGGGTTCAACTGCGCCATTGCCGACCGCGACAATGTTATCGCCTATGCGGGCGGCACCAAGCGGGAGATTTTGGATCGACCGCTTTCGGAGCAGGCGGAAGAATTGATCGCTTCCCGCCGCGCCTTCACCACCGGCAACGACACTGCCAGCATTCCGCTCTTACGGGAGAACGACAAGCATCGCATCGCTGCCGCCCGCCCCATTTTGGCCAGCGGCGATATTTTGGGCATGGTCTGCTTTTTAATGACCGACGGTGCCACCATCTCTTCCGCCGAAGAAAAGCTCTTGCAGACCGCGGCGCTATTTCTCGGCAAACAAATGGAAAACTAAGGCGGGCTTTAAAAAATGAAACGAGGTTGAATAATCTTTTCAACCTCGTTTTTTATTTTGTTCTTTTCTGAAACAAATCAAATTGGATGGATTTTTCGTTTTCTTCGGGTGCAGGCGTATGTCGATACGTCAAGCCCGAAAAAGCGGAAAAGCCGCCAATTTCATTTGTTTTGCCGCCGATTTGATCGGTCTTATTGCGTTTAAAAAATAAATCTTGCCGGGTTGACTTGCGACCCATTGATGATAATTTCAAAGTGAACATGGGGGCCGGTACTGTTACCAGTGGAGCCGATGCGGGCGATCTGCTGCCCTTGGGTGACACTTTCTCCGACGCCGACCAACAGCGAGCTGCAATGGGCATAGAGGGTGACATAGCCGTTGCTATGGCGGATCTTGACGCAGTATCCATAACCACCGCTCCAGCCCGCGCTGATAACCGTTCCGCTGGCAGAAGCGTAGATCGCCTTACCATAGGCACCGCCACGATAGGTCAAATCGATGCCCTTATGGCCGGGGTAACCGCCATAAGCGCAAGACGTAAATCCACCGCTGATGGGCCGAATAAACGCGCCGGTTCCCGCCAAAGACGAGAAGGATTCGGGATAATCCTTGGTTCCGACATAAAGCTCTCTGGTGACCGGTTCCTTGGTGACCACCGAAGAAATGACATTGGTTGCCGATTTGACACCATCGATATAGGTAATCTCCGCGGTGACCACACGGTTGCCCGTCTGGCCTGCTTTTTTCACCTTGGTCTGGTTGACATAGAGAGAACTATCTTTGTGTCGAATGGTATTATAGGGAATCTCTTCATCATAGGTGACGGTACGCACCACCTTGACACCCAGATAGACATCCGGCTCGCTGATCAGCAATTTTTTGCCCGGCACCAACCGCCGTTCGTCCAGCTCGGGATTGAGAAAATAGATCATCTTTTTGGAAACACCGGTCTTTTCGACGATGTCGCTGAGATAATCATCTTCTTCGATGGTATAATAGCGGGGGTCGGTCGAGCCTTCAAACAACGCGCGCAGCTGCGCTTTATTGAGCATCGAATCGGGGGCAAACAAACCGGTCCGCACTTCGACGTTGCTCATAAATTCCACCCGCTCGTCCTGCGCGCCGGTCTCATAGGGTGCTTTCAGCTCGTTGAGAACCGCCTCGATGGTTTCCCGCTTTTCGGCAGCGGCGATCAACTCGCCATCCACATATAAGCCGAAATGGTGACCGATCTCTTCGCTGACCGCGCGATAGGCTTGGGCAAACAAGGTCTCTTCGCTGGCAAGCTGGTTTTTCTTAACAATGGCAAACCGATACTCCGGCGCGGTGAACATACAATAGGTTTCGCCGATGGTCTCCGAAAGGCTTTGCTCCACTTCGGTGACAGCGCCGGCAAACCGCGTTTCATTTTCCACATAGGTGACGGTCTTTCCGTTAATGGACACTTCCAACGCAATGGCATGGGAATGGAAAAAGATCGCCACGCCGATCAGCGCCGCTACGCCGAAAAAGGGCGCCCACATACAAAAATCGGTCACGATGCTATGCGCCGCCCAGGAAAAGAAACGGATCAAATGCAGATAGATCCACTGGACGACAGAGATGACCTTCTCGCCGACGCCACAAATCCAATCGAAAACATTTGCGGGGGTGCATTTCGATAAGAGACGGATGATCGGCCACAGCGTAAATCGGAACAACCCGATAAAGATCTGCTCGATTACCCAACCGGTATTATAGATAAATTTGCCGATTTTCAAAAGAACAACTAATATTGCGATCAATACGCTTCTTGCTGCGCGGTCCATCCGATGCACCTCCTTTCAAAAGTTACAAATCAGTTACAATCTGTTACAATCATACCATTTTTCCGTATACTTGTCAATGGAAAAATATTGCAGACCAAAGAAAAAATCTTCGGTCTGCACTCATTTTAATGATGGTAGTCTTTCATCAATTCGGTATATCTTCGATATTCCTCCCGATACCTGCGGTATTGCGCCTTAGTAAGCTTACCTGCGGCATAAAGTTCTTCGGCGCGGCTACCCAAAAGCTTGCGGCAATCGTGGGCTTTATCTTTATAGTTATTAGAAAGGAAATTTTTCAACTCTTGCAGGATGAAATCCAATTCCTTTTCTGCCTTTGTTCGAAAAAACAGCATCATTTGATCCTCACAAGCTCATATTTTTGCATCCCGATCCCCAGCTTTTCCGCATGCTCGACGCAGGTGCGCCAATCGGTGTTTGGATGGTTGGCGATAAAATGATCGTGGTGGTGGGGAAGATCCGCCAGCTTGCTGTTTGGCAAGATGGGCTGGGCGTTGCAAAGATCGGCGCAGGCCACATCCAGCGCCACAGGATCGAAAGAAGCCAGCATCCCCACATCCGAGATGATGGGCGCATCATTTCTATTATAGCAATCGCAGTGGGGCGAGACATCTCGGATCAGCGAAATATGGAAATGGGGGCGACCGTCCAACACCGCTTTGGTATATTCGGCCATCTTATAGTTGAGGAACTTGCTATCGCAATCGTTGGCAGAAACCACCGCATCCGCAGGGCATTCACCCAAGCACCGCCCGCAGCCGACGCACTTTTCAGGATCGATGACCGCCTTGCCGCTATCAAACTGCGGCGCATCATGGGCGCAAACCTTGGCGCAGATTTTGCAGCCGATGCAATTTTCTTGCTCCACGCTCGGCTTCCCGTTGCTATGCATCTCCATCTTACCGGCACGAGAACCGCAACCCATCCCGATATTCTTCAAAGCACCGCCGAACCCTGCCAAATCGTGGCCTTTAAAATGGTTGAGGGAAAGGACAATATCGGCATCCATAATCGCTCTGCCGATCTTGGCTTCCTTAACATATTCCCCGCCATCGACAGGGACATAGACTTCATCGGTCCCCTTCAGCCCATCGGCAATCAGGACCTGGCAACCGGTTGCCATGGGAAAAAAGCCATTGGCATAGGCGGTATCCAAATGCTCCAAAGCATCCTTGCGGCTACCGACATAAAGGGTATTGCAATCGGTCAGAAATGGTTTCCCGCCCATCTCCCTGACCAGCTCCGCCAAGGCTTTGGCATATTGATGGCGCAGGAAGGAAAGGTTGCCATATTCCCCGAAATGCAGCTTGATCGCCACATACTTATTGTTGAAATCAATTTGATTTATACCCGCTGTAATCGCCAGCCGTTGCATTTTCTGCATCAGATTTTCATCGTTGACTGCACGAAAATCGGTAAAATAAACTTTCGAAGTGTTCATCATTTGACTCCTTAAACAATTCTATTTTGGGGCATTCCACCAAAGAAACAACGGATATTTTTCGCAATGGTGGAAACGCACCGCGCGCGGGATTCAAAGCTTCCCCAAGCATTATGGGGGGTCAAAATGACATTATCGCAACCCAACAGCGCATAAAAAGGATGGTTTTCGCCAAACGGCTCTTCGGTATAAACATCGCAACCCAGCCCGCCCAGCTTGCCCTGCAAAATGGCGTCGGCGAGCGCCTGCTCATCGGTCTCGGCACCGCGGGCGGTATTGACCACGATGGCGGTCGGCTTCATCATAGCGATTCGCTCGCGGTTTAAAAGGTTACGGGTCTGCTCGGTCAGGGGCAGATGGATGGAGATAATATCACACTCACGGCAGATGGTATCGATATCCGCCAAGGGAAATTCCCCTTCCTGCTTGCGGCGGTAGACCGTCACATCGCAACCCAAGGCTTTGGCGATTTGCGCCACTCGCCCACCGATGCCGCCGCCACCCAAAACGCCCCATTTCATCGAAGCGATATCGTGGAACACCGGCTCCAACCGATTGGCAACGCCGCAGGCAGAATACCCGCCTGAATGGACAAAATCGCGGTATTCTTTGAGATGGGTGACCAGCGCCAGCGCCATGCTGACCGAAAGCTGCGCCACGCTCTCGCTGGAATACCCGGGCACATTGCAAAGGGCAATGCCGCGGGACTCGGCATAAGCGGTATCAATATTGTCGTATCCTGTGGCGGCTTCGCAGATCAATTTCAAGTTGTTGGCTTGCGCCAAATTCTCCGCATTGAGCCGCACCTTATTCTGGCAGACCACATCCGCATCTGCGATCCGCTCCGCCACCAACGCGGGCGGAGTGTTCTCGTAGGCGACCACATCGCCCAACGCTTTGATGGGCGAAAGGTCGATGTCCTTGCCCAGCGTTTCTTTATCTAAAATTACAATCTTCATAGCATTTTACACCATTTTTTCAGGTTTTACGATGGCATCGAACTCCTGCTCGGTAATCAAGCCGCTCTCCAAGGCCGCTTGCCGCAGGGTTTTGCCTTCGCGGTGGGCGGTATGGGCGATCTGCGCCGCCGCCTCATAGCCGATTTTGCCGGTCAGGCAGGTGACCAGCATCAGCGAATTTTGCAGATATTCCTGCATCTTTTCGGGCTTGGCTTTGAGCCCCTTCAAGCAATTTGCGGTAAAGGACCGCATCCCATCCGCCAGCAACCGCGCCGATTGCAAAAAGTTATAGGCGCAGACCGGCTGAAAGACGTTCAGCTCGAAATTGCCTTGGGAAGCGGCAATGCCGATGGCGGTATCGTTGCCCATCACCTGCACCGCCACCATGGTGACCGCTTCGCATTGGGTGGGATTGACCTTGCCGGGCATAATGGAAGAGCCGGGCTCGTTTTCGGGGATGGTGATCTCCCCCAAACTCCCCCGCGGACCTGCCGCCATCCAACGAATGTCGTTGGCAATCTTCATCAGGTTTGCCGCCAACGCCTTCATCGCCCCATGGGCAAAGACAAAGGCATCCTTCGAAGTCAGCGCGTGGAATTTATTGGGATTGGGTTGAAAATCAAGGTCGGTCAGTCGATTTAACTCGTTGCAGACTTGTTGATCGAACCCTTGGGGTGCGTTCAAACCGGTACCGACAGCGGTGCCCCCGATGGCAAGCTTTGCCAACGGTAAAATTGCCATTTCCAGCATCAGCTTGGTCTCATCAAGCATCGCCGCCCAACCGCTGATCTCTTGGGAAAAGCGAATGGGGGTGGCATCTTGCAGATGGGTTCTTCCCAATTTAATATAAGGCTCGTTTTCTTTCTCCAACCGATGCAATTCATCTTCCATTGCCGAAAGAGCGGGCAAAAGCTGTTCCTTGACCGCCTTAACCGCCGCAATGCTCATGGCGGTGGGGAAGGTATCGTTGGAACTTTGGGAGCAGTTGACATCGTCGTTGGGATGCAGGGGGCAACCTTGCTCTGCGGCAAGGTGGGCAATCACTTCGTTGACATTCATATTGGTCTGAGTGCCGCTCCCTGTCTGCCAAACGCGCAGGGGAAATTCTTTCGCCATCTTCCCCGCCAAAATTTGATCGCAGGCGGCGGCAATGCGCTCTTTCTTCGCTTGATCGATCTTGCCAAACCGCTCATTTGCAATGGCGCAGGCTTTTTTCAAAAGGGCAAACGCCTTGATGATCTCTCGGGGCATCCGCTCCTCACCAATCTTGAAATTTTCCAGACTCCGCTGGGTCTGCGCCCCCCAATAATGCTCTGCGGGGACCTTGATTTCACCCATCGAATCATGTTCCACTCGAAATTCCATAACTTTACCTCTTTTTTTATTTCTTCCCTTATTATACTTTATTTTAAATAGAAATTCAATGCAAAAAAATGAGGCCCTTCCAAAAGGAAGGGTCCTCATTAGGGTTTGTTTTATTTTTTCAGGTTGTTGATGGTTTCTTTTGCCCAGTAATCAACAATCAATTTAACGTCATTGATGTCAAATTTATCATTTGCATTCATATCGGCATTTAACAGAATGCAGGTGGGCGGATTCTTTCCGGCAATCTGTTGCAATACCGCCAAAGCATCTTGCAGATTTACATCTCCGTCGTCATTTGCATCGCCTCGGTTACCATTGACAGTAATGATTGCCTGCGCCGGATCTGCGATGACGGCTGAACCAACGGACGCCTTTGCGTCTGTCATTGTAACCACGAAGCTACCTCCGGCGGTCACGTTATCAGCCGCTTCGATTGTGACAACTAAGGGCGTTTTATTATAATTGGTCACGCTATAAGCGTTGCCACTATGAGCTTCACCATTAACCTTTACCACAGTAAAGCCGGTAGGAAGATTAAATTCCAAAGTGGCAGACGCTACCTCTTCAGGCAGAGTGATATCAACATTGCCTTGATCACCGGGTGCCAGTTTAATGCCGGTCACGGTAACTTCACCACGGATCTGATAGAGCTTCGTGTCGCATATATTACATTGCATATACTGCTTGTTGGTGCCTTCGACATTTTTCCACTCAGCGTTGGTAAAGTCGTGATCATCGTTTCCGGGAGCTTCCGAAACATAATAGGTTCCTTTGTGCACACCGCAGTCGAAGCTCCATATGTCATTCTCAGTACAATCCGCAGTATTTTTCTCTTGTGTACCGTTACATACTTCCGTCTCGTTTCTTTTACATATAGAGCATGTGACAGCATGCGAAGACGTACCGGTTGCGAAATCGACAGCGATCTCTGTTTTGGTTAACGTACAATCCACAGCAGGCCCGACAGCACTGTTACAAAGCGTGCAAATGGGCGCGTGTTTCTTTCCTTCCTCACTAGCGATCGGTCTAGTTTCCGGAATACCTTCATGTATACACTCTGTTTCAATCTCGATTGTCGTTGTGTTCTCGGCCAGGGTATATTCGGCAAAATCCGTTGGCATCTCTTGACCGTTGATGGTGATCTTAGTGATCACCTCTGTCTCACTAACATGCGCCTTTTTAGCCAGCGTGGTTTTGCTCAGCATGGAGCCTCTGTTGGCGTAACCCTCGTTGCCGTTCACGATGACCTGGACAATTCTCTCATCAGCGGATGCAACCGGGCGGATTTCACCTTCTTTTATGGTGAAGTAGACTGCATTGGCATCGCCGGCGGTTTGTTTGGTATTACTCATCCAAGCTGCATGCTTGCCGGAGTTTGCGGTCAAACAAGTTTCTTCCAATGTTTTGCTATTAAAGTTCTCCTCATCGCCGTTTTCCTTGTATCCTACATCCCCTCCATCTAATGGATTGGTTTCACGATAATCATATTGAATACCGGCCTTTTTGGTATCATCGTTCTTCTTGACACCGTATACATTGGATATGGTGGGCATTGTTATCTCTCCGGTTTCGGGGTCGGGTCTGACGGAGAAGAGATAGGTCTTGATGCCTGCGGAAACGGTGGGATAGGTAACAATGTTGCTAAATTCACTGCCTTTGATGCCATTTCTGTTACCACCGGCGATGCCGTAGGCCAAATCAGAGCCGCCCTTTTGCTTGCCCATCTCACCGCTGAAGACAAAGCCGTTGACTTTGATCTTGCGGCTAACTGTATTAATGAGGCCAGCCAAAGCGTTCAGGTAAACATTTTTGCGGGCTTTTTCTTTACATTGCAAAGTTGCGCCGGACCAAACACGGGTAAAGGTTGCTACAACGTCGTCGCTATCGGTAGCAATGCTTCCGAAGCTGGAAACGCTACCTGCGTTACCGCCGGTTTCTGCAATAATGGTACCGCTATGGATACCAAAATCTATAAATTGAGCATCTTTACCGATAAAAGCGATCAGACCGACCGAACCGCTCATGGTCCCATCGGGATAATAAAGCTTGCCATCGCCAATATGTTCTTCTTTTACAACGATGTTAATGTCCTTAAAGCCGTAGCCGTTACCATTGATGGTGCCGGAGAACTTTCTTATTTTATTAGCCGATTCATTTCGAGCGCCCAAAGGCAATATCGGAGCATCTTTGGTCGCACTAAAATCGACATCATCGGTCAAATGGAAGGTGAAGCCGAGGAAATAACGTTGTTGAGTATTAATATATTTACTATACTCCTCGGTGGGATCTCCATTCTCATCGAGTTCAAGCTTTAATGCGATCTGGTTCATTGCTTCCCAGTCGGCAGGATCTTCGATCAGCCAGTTCTTATCTACGTTGTAGTCAATATAAGTTTCATGTTCTTTAAACGCAGGAGCCTTCTCGGGTTTTGTAGAGACCTCGACCTGCAGCTTATTATCGTTGATCTTGCCTTGCAACTCGATCAGCGTATCCAGATCGCCGGCGGTTTTAGCGGCTTCAAGATCGCTTCTGAAGGTGGCAAGGTCGATATTGCCCGGCTTCAATTCGTTGCCGACCTTGAAGTGTGCCTCCAACATCTCATTAGTCAGAGCATCATATTGCGCCAACGCTTGTTGCAATACGGTATACGCAGCATTGATCTGTTCCGGGGTGGCACCATAACTGATTTCGACAGTTACATCACCGGTGATTTCATATGTAAATGTTGTGCCTTCCTTCTGTGTAAGCGGATCGCCGCCTTCCTTGGGAGTGACGATGATCTCTAAGTTCTCATCGTCAATGGCAGTAAGATTAAACAATTTCTTTACATCAACAGTGCCTGTATTCGCATACTGATTTTCACTCTTTGGATTATTCGAATCTTTGTTGATCGCACCTTCGAACTTTACAATGCGGTCTGTTTCGGTACCGAAGGGGCGGATGTCGCCATCTTTAGTCAAATTGAAGTAAACTTTATCAGCTTCTTCCTCCAAACTCGCTTGAGCATCGTTGATCTTCCATGCGCCTTCCAGAGCGGAAGCAACTGTTTTGGAGTTTACTACCTTAGCATCCGCTGCGTCGCCTTCGGCGGCAGGATCGTAACCGTCATAAATCGGGCTACCGACACTGAAGTTGTTGAGGACAGAGTAGGTTGTGGGTGTAGAGTGTTTCGCATACATGAAATTTTCAGAAACATCACCCTCGATGGTGGGAGCACTCAGCACATTTTTAATAGTTTCACTGTGTAATGAGTGGTAAATGCCATACACATATTTTGCAGTCGCTTTGCCATAGAAATAGGCGCCGTTGATGGTTATTTTGGAGTTGGCACCGGGGCCTACAATACCGACGGCAATAGCCGAGTTCGTATTCGTCGCAACAAGCGTTGCACCGGACCAAACATTTTTCAATTGAGGAGGCGCTGTGGTTCCCCTGGCTCTACCGAAGGTGGCAGCATAAACCGTCTTCGCCGGAGTTTCCCCTTGGCCAATTGAAATGGTACCGCTATCGACACCGAAATCGCTGATGCTTGCACCGTTGCCCAATTTGGCAATCAAGCCGACTACAAATTCACCTTTAAGAGTCTCGCCTTCGTACGTGCCGTTCACAGTTTTGGAAATATTGACATTCTTAAAAGAATGATTATAGCCTTTGATTGTTCCTTGGAACAGGGCACCGTCATTAATCTTACCGTCGCCGTAGTTCAGCGGATCCATTAGTATGCCGTTCGGATTATCGTCATCGGCAAAATCGATATTATCGAGAACATGGAAGGTATGGTCGGCAAAGTCTTTCGGTTCAGTGTTTGTTTCGGATGGATTGGAAACTTCAACCATCTTCAACCAGTCAGCGGCCTCTCTGATCGCCCAGTGTTTGCCTGTGTTGTAAGCTTCATAATCTTCGAAGTCTTTATATCCGGGAAGCTTTTCGTAGTTATCCTCACCATAAAGCAAAGGCGTAAAGCCGTTTGCCGCATCGATAGCGTCTTGCTTTTCGGCATTGGTAGCGCCAGCTTTATTTATAATCGTTTCCAGATTGTTTATAATCGAGTTCAGATCATCGCTGTTGGATAGATATTGGGGATCCAGTTTTTCAAGCTTCGTCTTCGCCGCCAGCAAATCGTCATGATTGACTTCTTTAATCGTAATGACTGCATCGTCGGTGATGGGATATCTACCGTTATCTTTCACCTCGACCTCATCCCCGCCGACAGTGACTTTAATATTGGCATCGGCACCAATGGTAGAAAACAACCCTTTTACATCAACATTGGTACCTGCGTTGGCATAAACAACCTCATCGTCCTCGCTGTCTTTGACGTCGTAAGTATACTGCACAATGCGGTTGGCTTGGGTGCCGGTCGGGCGAACATTGCTTTGATTATCCAAGGTGAAGTAGACGGCGTCTGCCGGTTGGTTGTTGGGATTATAAGTGGTTTTGTTTGCGTTCCAAGCCGCTTCCTTGATGTCCACCGTGGTCAAATAAGTGGGATTTGCTATTACTCCATCAAGGTTGCCGCCGGAAGTGGTGATTGATCTAATTGTATTGCGATAATCGCTCACTATGCCGACCGTATTGGTATGCTCGGTTTTCTTGAAGCCGTATACATTTTTGATGTTATTGGCTTGCACAGCAGCAGTAAATGTAGAATCGCTGCTAAAACCAAAGAGATAGCTGTGAATATCGGTATAAACCGTCGGATAAGAAATGATATTAAAAAATGTACTGTTGTCGGCAGGTCCACTCGTGTGGCCACCATAAACACCATAGGCCGCATCTGCGCCGCCGGCTCTTTTATTCATCACGCCGGTGAAAACAAAGCCGTTTACTTTTACCGAACAGGCGGTGCTATTATAACTACCCGCCAATGCATTTAGGTGAGGCATTTTTGGAGTACTACTAGCCCCTTTAGCCGATAACGTTACGCCGGACCATACGCGGGTAAAGGTGGGCGCAGTCTCCGGGGTATTTGTGTAGACACAGCCAAAGGTCGACAGACTGCCTGGTTTAGCAGCAGCTTGCGTTTCGATCGTACCGTTATGGATACCAAAATCTTGAATGGTACATTTCCCAAGGAACGCGATCAGACCGATAGAACCGTTCATGTTACCGGCTGCACCCTGGAAAAATGCGGTGCGGTATCCCTCCGGTGCAATGTCAGATTTTACATTTATGGAAGGAAGCAAAGCAAAATTATTTGTGAATGCTCCTAATGCTTTAGAAGGAAATGAAATCAGCAAATGTGATTCTTCTGCAGCTGCATTCCAGAGCGAAGAAGCAGGTCTTGTTGACGTAGTTGCTGATGAAGCTACAATCTTAGGTCAGATTCGTGAACTCGTATCTATGATTCCTGCT
>CALGEL010000110.1 GCA_937881855.1 uncultured Clostridia bacterium
AAGACCGCAGAGCCGGTATACTTCACCTTCAAGAACGGTAAGGTTCGTCCGGTTGCGGAAGATACCAATAAGATCGTCAAGGTCACCCTGACCGGTATTAAGAACGAAGAATATTTCTTCAATGCCAATACCACCTTGGATCTGGAAGATGATCTTAAAAAGAACGATCAACAGACCTTTACCGTCCCCGAAGGCTATGCAAGCACCATCGATGGCGATAAGCTCTCCTTGGCCAAAGAAGATCTGGTCATCGAAGTGACCACCGAATGCACCCATGCCGATAGCACCTATACCGCAGATGAGAATGCCCATAGAAAAGTCTGCAATATGGGTTGCGGCTATGATTTGGTCGTTCCCTGCTCTGCCCAAACCTATACTGTCGATGCCATTACCGAAGATGAGCTTGCGGCAGGCGAGAAGGCAACCCATAGCGGTACCTGCGAGTTCTGCGGCGAGCAGTTCACCTTGGAATGCGAAGTAGACTATGTTCTCTCCGCAAAGACAAGCGAAGAATCCTATTGGGATTATTCCAAGTGTGTCTGCGGCAGAGAAAATATCGAGCATCATGGTACCGCAATTATCGTCAGCGGCGATGCCAATGGCGATGATGCCATCGACCTGCTGGATGCGGTCAAGATTTTGAGAAAGAGCGTCCGCCCCGAAATGGAGATCAAGGATCGCAATGCGGATGTGGATGGCGACGATATCATCCAGCCGAAGGATGCCCTGCTGGCGATCCGCATTTGGCTTGGCAATCCTGCGGCGATCAATGTGGCCAAAGCAACCCAAGATCGCAGCAATGAAAATGTTTATAATCCCGATGCAGTTGTTCTCAATCAACGCTTGGATAGAAGCGGCGAACCCTATGCAGCGGAAGGCTATCTGATTACCGACCCCATCGAGATCAAAGAAGGCGAAAAGATCTCCTTTGGTCCGACCCGCTTGGGCATGCCGGTGATGGGCTACTTCTTTGACGAAGAAGGAACCCCCTTGCAGTTGGTCAACTATGAAAATGTAACAGAGGAATACACCTTTGAAGAAGGGCAGGCGATGGTCAGCATCACCGCTCCCGAAGGCGCTAAGACTGTCCAACTGCAACTGACCGAGCAAGAAAAAAATCAATTCTATGTCCGCATCAATGCGGAACTGACCCTGATGGCCTATCAAAAGCAGGTTCTGGCGAACACCAAAGAAATCGTCAATCCTTTGAAGGGAATGAACTTCTTGACCTTCGGTGATTCTTTGTGTGCCGCGG
>CALGEL010000111.1 GCA_937881855.1 uncultured Clostridia bacterium
CCATCAAGAATCTGGGTCTGGACGGCGGCGAAGTCAACTTCAACGGTAAAGACGTGGTTTCTGACCGTAACGAAGGTGTCGGCTCCTTTGCAGGTCATATCGGCAAGAACGGTCTTCTGCAAAACTGTTGGAGTACCATGACAGTCACCAACCAAGGTGATGCTATCAAAGACGGTAAGAACGGTGTTGCCGGTCTGATCGGCTGGGGCGAAGGCGGTGCCATCGATAACTGCTTCTTCACCGGCGTAGTCAATAATACCGGCGATTCCCGTGCGGCCGCCGATCTGATCGGGTATACCGACAGTAAGGTTAAAGTCTATAACTCCATCGGCGCAGGTACTCTCAACTGCGGCGCACTCCGCAATCCTGCCGCCGTCGGTGCGCACATCACGATGTATCAGGACAAGGAAAACTTCTCCATCTACAATACCTATGCGGTGGGCAAGAATACGTTGCGTTACCGCGAAAACTTAGACCCCTACAATGTAAAAGATAAAAATTATGTAAAATTCCCCAACGAAGATATCACTCTCACTAAAGATATTACTCATAAATTTACTCCCGAAGAAACCAACGCCGCTTATATGATGGATACGCTGGAAGAGGCGGCTTGGGCAGTCAATAATCGTTTTGATACCACCCATCAATCCGTTTATCGCGATTATATCATCTCTGTCGATGATAACGGCGAACTTTATATGGCTAAAAAAGAAGGTGCTTATCGCAAGATCACCTTCGAAGGCAACTTCACCGGTGTATACTATTTCAGAGAAGGTGCCAAGATCAACCTGCTCACTGACCTGAATATGCTGATCGCCGATTCTATCACCCTTGATAAGAAGGAATATTCTTCTATGCTGGATGGCTATAATTTGACCATCCCTGCCGGGGACATCGTCGTTACCGTTACTTATTCTCTCGACAGTGAACTTGGTTATTATGCCACCGAGTTGACCAAATTGGTGGAAAAATACGGAAAGCTCGATCCCACTCTCTTTGATTGCGAGCAGCTGCTTAAAGATTGGTTGGCAGCATCCAAAGCAGAACTGGCCAAGAGCGAAAAAGATATTGAAATGCTTAAAACCTTGGTAGAGATGGAATCCGGAGAGGAAGGCTTTTCCAATATTATAGCATTGCTTCCCGGCATCTATCCCAGCCCCAAAGATTATGAGGCTTATCAAGATTTCAATGAGACGCGCGAATGGTCGGTTGCCGAAAAGGAAGATTGGTTGGCTATGATCGAAATGTCCAAGACCAACACCTTTGAAGGAGATACCTTCCACATTATTAAGGATATCGACTTTGGCGGTGAGCGGATGGATCCTTTGAACTTCGATCAAAGAGCCCCGTTCCAAGGCACCATCGATGGTCACGGCAATGCCTTTAAGAATATCAACATTAAATTTGCACCTTCCGGTGAGGATGCAACCATTGTAACCGAAAGCAATATCGATACAGGTATGATCGGTGCTTTGGGCGAAGGTGCAGTGATCCGCAACTTTGGTGTGGAAAGTGGTACCATTGTCTCCGAAAGAGATCATATGCAGCTGAGTACCTTTGGCCATCCGCTCACAGAAAAGAAAGTGTTGATGGAAAAGGTTTGGTCCGGCGTTCAGATCTCTGCCACCGGCGCCTCCAACGAAGTGGCCGGCCTTGTCGCCGACCCGAACGGATCTGCTCTGGTCATCAACGGTGGTTATTTCTTCGGTTCGGTTGTCGGTACCGGCAACGCAGAGCGTACGAACTTCACCATCGCCGGTGATAATACAAGGGGTTGCTCCTTCTATAATACCATCGGTGCTCCCACCAATCCCGAGGCGATCAACGCATCTATGAGATGGACAGCGCCCGAGTTGAAGGGTCTTGCAAACAACTATGCCGTTGGTTATAGCATCGTATATTTGTGTGATGCCGGAAAAGAACATGCCGGTATCGATAATACCAACGTCACTACCGCGTCGGTCATCGAAGCTGCCTATAAGATCAATCAGAGCAGCCTTGGTGTGATCGCTTTTGACGGCAGCGGGGTCAAAGCCGTTTACTTCACCTTGAAGGACGGTAAGGTTGCCTTCGGTGCCGATGACGGCTCCGATCAGATCCGTAAGATCACCTTTGCGAAAAAGGGTGCATTTATGGGCGAAATGTATGCCGCGGCCGGCACCACTGTGAAGCTGGTCTGCGATGCGGCGACATCCTTTGATTCCATCAGCGTCGGTACCCAAAGTACCCTTGACAGTGCGAACGCCGAGCTGAAATTAGGCAATGAGAACGTCACCATCGAAGTCTCGGTCGATAATACCGAAGCCCTTGGGGTGCAGACCGGAGTGGTGCAGCAACTGCTGGCAAAATATGAAGGGCTGAATCCCGATGAGTTTGCCAACGGTTCCGATTTGGCTGAATGGAAGGCGCAAGCTCAAAAGGCGCTCGACGAGCAAGATCTGGACGGACTGTTCCTTGCTGTGAAAAACGAAGCAAAGTTGGCAGAGGAACTTGCTTTTAAGGAAGGCTTCTGGCCTGTCTTTTCCAAATATAATGAATATAAAGACTTCAATAAAAATAACAACTGGTTGATCGGTTCCAAGGCAGACTGGGATGCAATGGATCTCTATGCAAAGGCGTCTACGGATGCGAACTATTTTGAAGGGTTCACCTTCCACTTGAATCAGGACGTCGATTTCGGCGATGTTCAAATGCTGCCCTTGGGTGCCAAGGAAAACAGATTGTTTGCCGGTACCATCGACGGTCACGGTTTCGGCTTTAAAAATATCAACATATTAGTAACGAAGAACGACCGTGCGGGCTATTTCGCCAAAGGAAAAATGGTCGGCGCTGCCGGTCTGATTGCGTACCTTGGAAAATGCGAAATCCGCGATTTCGGTATCAACAGCGGCGTGATCAAAACAGAAGTGTCTGACAGCGGTTTGGGTAGTGTGTCGTCCTTTGGTGCAGTTCCCGAAAATACCGCAGAGACTGCTCCCACCTTTACCCGTGTTTGGTCCGGCGTAAAGATGACAAGTACTGCATCCGGTGCACACTTCAATGCATTGGTAGGTACCTTTAATAATAAGAGCGCCTCAATCAAAGTAAACGGATTTGTGTACTACGGCGAGATCAATAAAGATAAGAGTGGCGCAAATATGGCCTATGGTGTTTACGGTGCAAACGAAGTCGGCCCTGCGGATGTCAGCGAATTTGCCAACATTATTACCTATCCGACCCTTTCCGGAAGCGCTACTCTG